>JAYRLJ010000310.1:0-3931 GCA_041905305.1 Hylemonella sp.
AGGGCCAGCCGGTGCAGCGCCTGCCAGCCGTCGGCGGGCCAGGCGGGCTGCTTCAGGCCCTTGACGATGCCGTCCACCTGGTGCGCCGCGTGCAGCAGATTGGCCAGCGCGGTCTCGGTCAGGCGCGGCAGCACACGCTCGAACAGACGTTCCTTCAGCCCCCAGATGCGCTGCTCGCGCAACACCATGGGCAAGGGGCGCCCCTGCGCCACGGCATCCTTGACGCGCTTGAGCGCGCGGATGTCCTCGGCCAGTGCGTAGTGCACCAGCACCTCGGCCTCGCCCTCGGCCTTCAGACCGTCGAGCATGCGCTGCACGCGCGCCGCCTGCCCGGCCAGCACCGCCTCCGACAGCTTGAAGACGTCGTAGCGTGCCACGTTGAGCACCGCACTTTCGACCTGTTCAAAGCTCAGCTCGCCCGCCGGGTACAGCAGGGCCAGCTTCTCGATCTCCTGGTGCGCCGCCAGCAGGTTGCCTTCCACCCGGTCGGCAAAGAACTGCAGTGTGCGCTGCCCTTCCTCGCCCGCCACCACGCGCTGCCCCGCGCGCGCCAGCCGCTGCGCAATCCACTGCGGCAGCGCCGCACGCTCCACCGGATCGAGCTGCACCGTGACGCCGAAACTCTCGAGCGCCCCAAACCAGGCACCGCTCTTGGTCTGCTTGTCCAGCCGCGGCAGCATGACGAGTGTGAGCGTGCTGTCGTTGCCCTGGGCGTTTTCCGCCAACTGCTGCAACGCCACGCTGCCGTCCTTGCCCGGCTTGCCAGAGGGAATACGGATCTCGACGATCTGCTTGTCGGCAAACAGGCTCAGGCTGCCACCGGCCGCCAGCACCTCGCTCCAGTCAAAGTGCGCGCCCGCGACCGTGTGCGAAGTGCGCTCGGTATAGCCCTGCGCGCGCGCCACCGCCCGGATGGCGTCGGCCGCCTCCTGCTGCAGCAGCGGCTCATCGCCGTGCAGCGTGTACAGGCTCTTCAGCCCGCGCTGCAGATGTGCTTCCAGCTGGTTGGCCGCGATCTGCATACGTCAGCTCCCCTGGGCACTCAAACCGGGAAACGCCGTGGAACCGGCTCGGCCGGGCCACTGGCGTTGTCCCCCCTCCGGGGGGAAGGCGCGGCAGCGCCTCAGGGGGGTGTTCATATCTCTTTTACGGCGGCGAGACGGCGCAACAACTGCTGCACGATGTCGGTCTGCATGCTGCGGTAGAGCAGCGCCTCCTCGGTTTCCTTGGCCAGCACCGCCGACTCGTTGAAGCTGATATCACGCTGCTGCACCATCTCGGTCTCGGGGATCAGCTCCTTGCCCTGCGGCGTGCGCAGGCGGAAGCGGAAGGTCAGGCGCAGCTGGAACTCGCGCACCTGACCAGCCGCGTTGGTGCCGACCACGGTCTTCTGACGTTGTTCCTGCAGGATGTCGAGAATGACCTCGGCCTCCTTCTGCCGCGCTGCATCGGTGATCAGCTCCACGCTGCCGACAGCCGCCAGGTTGCGCTTGAGTTCGCTGCCCAGCACCGAGTTCGGCGCCACCGCGGTGTAGATCGACTTGAAGGCGAAGTTGGGCGCCCGCCGCAGCTGGAAGCCGCACCCCGCCAGACCCAGCAACGCCAGGCCGGCAACACCGGCCACGAAGGCACGACGATGAGGAAAGGCCGCTGGTGTGTTCATCACAGCACCACGTTGACCAGCCGGCCCGGTACCACGATCACGCGCTTGACGGGCGCACCCTCGGCCTGCTTGACCACCGCCTCGCTGGCCACAGCCAGTGCCTCGATGGTTTCCTTGCTGGCACCGGCCGGGACCCGCACCGCGCCGCGGTGCTTGCCATTGATCTGCAGCACCAGCTCGATCTCGTCCTGCTGCAAGGCACTCTCGTCGGCCTTGGGCCAGGGCGCGTCGAGCAGGTCGCCCAAGGCACCGGCGTAGCCGAGTTCGCTCCACAGCTGGTGCGTGATGTGCGGCGTGGCCGGGTAAAGGCAGCGCAGCAGAATGCCGAAGCCCTCGTACAAGGCGACCACGGCGCCGGCGCTTTCCATGGCCTTGAAATCCTCCAGCGCATTGAGCAGCTTCATGGCCCCGGAGACCACGGTGTTGTACTGCATGCGCTGGTAGTCGTAGTCGATCTGCTTGAGCACGGTGTGGATCT
Organism: Hylemonella sp.; assembly: GCA_041905305.1. Taxonomy (GTDB): domain Bacteria; phylum Pseudomonadota; class Gammaproteobacteria; order Burkholderiales; family Burkholderiaceae_C; genus Hylemonella. The sequence continues at coordinate 2,142 of JAYRLJ010000310.1, forward strand.
CCAGCCGCAGGGCCTTGGCCTCCTTGCCGAACTCCACATCTTTCAGGCTCTTGGCGCCCGCCACACTGGCGTCAGCTGCTACTGAATCTGTAGCAGACAGCTTGACGCCGAAATTCCAGACCCGGCGCAGGAAGCGGTAGCTTCCCTCCACCGCGGCATCGTTCCACTCCAGCGTCGCCTCGGGCGGCGCGGTGAACATGGTGTACAGGCGCGCGGTGTCGGCGCCATACTTCTCGATCAGCGCCTGCGGATCAACGCCGTTGTTCTTGGACTTGGACATGGTGCCCACGCCCTCGTAGTCGATGGCCGTGCCGGCCGGCAGGTCAGCGACCGCCTTGTTGAGCTTGGCGCCGATGATCTTGCCGCCCTCGTCCAGCACATGCTCCACGTCATGCGGCCAGAAGTACTCCTTGCCGCCCTTCTCGGTGCGGCGCGAGTAGATGTGGTTCAGCACCATGCCCTGCGTCAGCAGCTTGGTGAACGGCTCGTCCACCTTCACCAGCCCGAGGTCGCGCATGACCTTGGTCCAGAAGCGCGCGTACAGCAGGTGCAGGATGGCGTGCTCGATGCCGCCGATGTACTGGTCCATCGGCATCCAGTACTGCGCGCCTTCGGCCACCATCTTGGCATCGTTGGTCGGGTCGCAGTAGCGCATGAAGTACCAAGACGAATCCACGAAGGTGTCCATGGTGTCGGTCTCGCGCCGTGCCGGCTTGCCGCAGCACGGGCAGTCGACCTTCAGGAAACTTTCACACTTGTTCAAGGGGTTGCCGGAGCCGTCCGGCACCAGGTCCTGCGGCAGCACCACCGGCAGGTCTTTTTCCGGCACTGGCACCGGGCCGCAGGCCTCGCAGTGAATGATGGGAATCGGCGTACCCCAGTAGCGCTGGCGGCTGATGCCCCAGTCGCGCAGGCGCCAGGTGGTCTTCTTCTCGCCCAGGCCGCGCACCTGCAGGGCGTGCGCCACGGCATTCACCGCCTCGGGGTAGCGCAGGCCGCTGAAGCTGTCGGAATTGATGGTCACGCCGTTGCCTTTGTCGGCGTACCACTCCTGCCACTGGTGGTAGTTGTAGTCCTGGCCGTCGACATCGATCACCTGCCGGATCGGCAGGCCGTACTTGAGGGCGAAGGCAAAGTCGCGTTCGTCATGCGCCGGCACGCCCATCACGGCGCCGTCGCCGTAGCTCATCAGAACGTAGTTGCCGACCCACACCTCCACCTGTTCGTCGTTCAGCGGGTGCTTGACGAAGAGGCCGGTGGGCATGCCTTCCTTTTCCTTCAGCGCCAGCTCGGCCTCGGTGGTGCCACCCCGCTTGCACTCCTCAATGAAGGCCGCCAGTTTGGGGTTGCCCTTGGCCGCGTGCTGCGCCAGCGGATGCTCGGGTGCTACGGCGCAGAAGGTCACGCCCATGATGGTGTCGGCCCGCGTGGTGAAGACGTACATGCGGCCGTCGCCGATCAACTGGCCGTCCTCGCCCCGGATATCGTGCGTGAAGGCAAAGCGCACGCCCTCGCTGCGGCCGATCCAGTTTTCCTGCATCAGGCGCACGCGCTCGGGCCAGCCGTTCAGCGTCGCTTTCTCGTTGCCGATCTGCACATGGTCCAGCAGTTCCTGCGCGTAATCGGTGATCTTCAGGTAATAACCGGGAATCTCGCGCTTCTCCACCACGGCGCCGGTGCGCCAGCCGCGGCCGTCGATCACCTGCTCGTTGGCCAGCACGGTCTGGTCCACCGGATCCCAGTTCACGATCTGGGTCTTGCGGTAGGCGATGCCCTGCTCCAGCATCTTG
>JAYRLJ010000311.1:0-3926 GCA_041905305.1 Hylemonella sp.
AGTTCATGAGTAGCCTCCTGTTGCTCTCGGAATGGAACATCGTCCGCAACACCAAGTCCCCCAACGACAGCGAACTTGCATGCTGAAGACGCTTTCACTATGCGCCCGCCCCCGGGGAAATGCAATCCCCTCGCTTGATTCTCCTCAAGGAGTCGGCGGTTATTGAGCGGGGCGCTGCGCGTCCGGGGCTAGGGTTTGTGCCAGCGCGCGCACCCCGTGTTTCCAGGCCTCCCATGCGGGCTCGTCCATGGGCCGCGTCGCCTGCAGCCAGGCACGCACGACAACCTCCAGTTCGCGCGCCTGCCGCGACAGCGTGTGAAAACCGAAGCTGCCCCCTGAACCCGAGAGGCGGTGCAGCAGGTCATGCGCCTCCTGCAGCAGCGCCGGCGACACATCGGCACCCTGGTCCGTGAGTCGCCGTTCCAGTTCGGCCAGCGTCTGGACATGCCGCTGCACAAACTCGGCGCGCAACAGCGCGAGCTGTTCTGCAAAGGCCTGCGAGACGCCGTCTTCAGCCGCCACGCGCCTGACTCCAGATCCGCGCCACCTGACCAGGCAGCGCCATCGGATCGAAGGGTTTGGCGATGACGTCCAGCGCGCCCATCGCCTGGTAATGCGCCACATCCGGCGGCTGGATGCGGGCCGTCAGGAAGATCACGGGAATGGCGGCAGTGGCCGGGTCAGCACGCAGCTTCTGCAGCGTACCCGGCCCATCCATGCCCGGCATCATGACATCGAGCAAGATGAGATCGGGCGCGAAATCCTTCACCGCGACCAGCGCCTGCGCGCCGTTGTCGCACAGCCGCACCTCGAAGCCGCCGACCATCTCCAGCGCCAGCTTGGCGACCGCCTGGATGTCCGGCTCGTCTTCCACGTAAAGGATACGCGCGAGTTTCATGCCCAGTAGTTCCTCGTCTGCATTACAGCATGACCCCGCGCGCCTCACCCGTTGCGCGGGCCGCCCGCGGCCGGCTCCTGCACCAGTGGCAGCTCGAAGTAGAAGCGCGACCCTTGGCCTTCCTGCGATTCGAAGCCGACACGCCCGTGCATACGCTCGATGAGTTCCCGGCTGATGGCCAGCCCGAGTCCGGTGCCGCCTTTTTGCCGCGTATTGGAGGCGTCGGCCTGCGAGAACTTCTCGAAGATGCGCTTCCTGAACTCCTCTGGCACGCCCGGCCCGCGGTCGATCACTTCCACCCGGGCCGTCTGCGGCAGCATCAGCACGGCCACATCGACCTGCGCCCCCTGGGGGGAAAACTTGGCGGCATTCGACAGGTAGTTGCCCAGCACCTGCTGCAACCGCCCGCCGTCCACCCGGACCCGCGCGGCATCCGCCCGCCGCACCAGCACCAGGGTAACGCCGTACTGCTGCGCATAGGGGCGGGTACTCTCGATCGCCTGCTCGACCAGCGGCATCAGCGCCTGCGTCTGCAGATCGAAGCGCATCTTGCCCGCGGCCAGCTTTTCCATGTCCAGCAGATCGTTGATCAGCCGCGTCAGCAACTGGCTGTTGCGGCTGGCAATGTCCAGCAAGGGCAGCACCTTCTCCGGCAACGGCCCGAGGGCGCCGCTGCGCACCAGCCCGAGCGCCCCGCTGATGGACGTCAGCGGCGTGCGTAACTCGTGGCTGACGGTAGCCAGGAACTCCGACTTCAGCTGCTCGACCCGCTTGCGCTCGCTGATGTCGGTGTTGGTGCCGATCATCCGGACGGCATAACCGCGTGCGTCGCGTTCGACCACCCGGCCGCGGCTCTCGACCCAAAGCCAGTGGCCGTCCCGGCGCCGCACCCGCTGCTCAGCAATGTAGTCGGTCTGTTCACCCTTGATCACCGCCATGATCTTGGCCATGATCTGCGGCAGGTCGTCCGGCGCGACCTCCTTAAGCAGCTCCTGAAACGTCGTCTCCACCTCACCGGGCGGGGCCCCGATCAGCTCGGCCCAGTGCGCGTCGAGCACCACCTGCCCCGTCAGCGAGTTGGCATCCCACAGACAGGTGCGGGCCGCGCCCATGGCCAGCTGCAGCCGCGCCTCGCTGCTGCGCAGATCCCCGTCTGCCTTCTTGCGTGCCGAGACATCCATGGCAATGCCGAGCATGCGCAGGGGCCGTCCCGCCGCGTCCCAGGACATGACGCGCCCGCGGCTCTCGATCCAGAACCAGTGCCCAAGCCGGTGCCGCACCCGATGCTCGGTGACGTATTCCGCCGACTCCCCGCGCAGCACCGCGCCGATCCGGTGCCGGATGATCCGGGCATCCTCGTCCGGCAGCATGGAGGCCAGCTGTTCGAACGACATGCGAACCGCCTCGGCCGCGTACCCGGCCAGCTCGTTCCAGCGCGCGTCGAGCGTGATGCATTGCGTCTGCAGATCGGCGTCCCACAAGCTGATCTTGGCAGCATCCATCGCCAGCTGCAGGCGCTCCTGGCTCTGGCGCAGGGCCAGGTCGGCCTGCTTGCGTTCGGTGATATCCCAGGACAAGCCGATATAGCCGCTCACCCGGCCGGCGTCATCGTGCAGCGCCGACACCGACAGCATGACCGGCACCCGCGTGCCGTCCTTGCGCCGGTAGCTCCACTCATGGGTATCGGGAAGGCCCATGGCCGCCTTGGCCACGATGGCGTCGCGCACCTCGACCTTGCGTCCGAGCTCCAGGGCCAGCTCGCCGGCACGCGCCTCCAGTTCCTCCTTGACATGGAACAGCCGGGTGCGCTCGCGGCCGATGACCTCCTCCGCACGGTAGCCCAGCAGGCGTTCGGCCGCCGGGTTGAAGCTGGTGATCAGCCCTTGCTGATCGGTCGAAATCACCGCCGCCACGGCGCTGTCGAGCAGCACCTTCTGGAACTTGGCCTGCTTCGACAGCTCGGCATAGAGCCGTTTCTCGCGCCGGATCAGCAGGCGCTGCTCCATCTGCCGCACCACTTGCCGCCCCAGGGCCTGCAGTGCACGCCGCTGCGCGGGTGTCAGGACGTGCGGGACGCTGTCGATGACGCACAGCGTCCCCACCGCGTGGCCGCCGGGGGTGACCAGCGGAGCGCCGGCGTAGAAACGAATATGAGGGTCGCCGCTCACCAGGGGGTTGTCGGCAAAGCGCGCATCGAGCTGGGTGTCCGGCACCTCGAACACCCCACCCTCGTGGTAGATGGCGTGACCGCAGAACGAGGTGTCGCGGGCGGCCTCCTCGATCTCCAGGCCGATGCGGCTCTTGAACCACTGCCGGTCGGCATCGACCAGCGACACCAGCGCGATCGGTGTACCGCAGATTTGTGCGGCCACCTCAGTGAAGTCGTTGAACTCGGCTTCCGGCGCCGTGTCGAGAATGCGGTAGCGGTGCAGAGCCGCCAGGCGGTCGGCCTCGTCGGCGCCTATGGGTGCTGGTTTCATGGGTGACTCGTCTGCTGGTGGACCCGCCGGAAACCCCGACTCTAGCCGAGGTCCACAGGGCGCCCAACCCCACCGCCCGCACCCGGCCGGCCTCTGTACCATCCAGCCCACAGCCGGCCCCCTCCGGACATGGCAGCGCCATGTTGCGGTGCGATAATCCGGCCATCGCCACTCTGGAGAACGCTCCTTGGAAACCTGCCCTAGTTGGTAGCTTCCAGCTCCCTCATCGGCATCGGGGGTTGGAAGCAGCACCTCGCACCACCCCATCCGATGCATCACCACCCCGAGGGAATGAGCCATGCTCAACATCTTTACGCTCGTCAATGGCCGACTCTTTCAGGAAGAGATCGAGTCGTTGGAAGAACTCTCCAGGTTCCGGCCGATCTGGGTTGACCTGGAGTCGCCCACGCCGGAAGAAAAGCGCTGGGTCAAGCAGTATTTCGGTCTGTCCATCCCGGAAGACGCGATGGACGAGGACATTGAGGAATCCGCGCGCTTCTATGAAGAAGACAACGGCGAGCTGCACATCCGCAGCGACTTCCTGATCG
>JAYRLJ010000312.1:0-3901 GCA_041905305.1 Hylemonella sp.
GATGGTGACCATTCAAAGCGTGGAAGTGACACCCGATTACGCCCATGCCAAGGTGTTTTTCAGCCTCTTGCAGGGTGACCCCGAGCTGTGTGCGCAAGGCCTGAACCAAGCGGCCGGCTTCCTGCGCAACGGTTTGTTCAAGCGCCTGCACATCCACACCGTGCCGACCTTGCACTTTGTTTTTGACCGCACACCCGAGCGCGCTGCCGACATGAACGCACTGATCGCACAGGCAGTGGCCTCACGTTCCAAAAACGAGGATTGACATGCACACCACCGGGCAACCCCAGGGCGCTCCGGCTCCCGTGGGGGAGCAGGAGGTGCAGTCGCGGCCAGCCAAGACACGCATTGTGCGTCGCCCCGTGCATGGCGTGTTGCTGCTAGACAAACCGCTGGGGCTATCAAGCAACGACGCCTTGCAGCGGGTGAAGTGGCTGTTGCGCGCAGAAAAGGCCGGGCACACCGGCACGCTCGATCCCTTGGCCACGGGGGTCTTGCCGCTGTGCTTTGGTGCGGCCACCAAGTTCAGCCAGCTGCATCTGGATGCCGACAAAAGTTACGAGGCAACTGCCGTGTTGGGCACGACCACGCGCACCGGCGATGCAGAAGGTGAAGTCGTTTCGGTGCGCCCAGTCAAAGTCACGCAGTCAGACGTAGAGCGTGTGCAGCAACAGTTTCTGGGCACCATCCAGCAAACCCCGCCCATGCACAGTGCCCTCAAGAAAGACGGCAAGGCGCTGTACGAGTACGCACGCGCAGGCGTGGAAGTGGAGCGTACCCCCCGCGCCGTCACGATTCATGCATTGAATCTGCTTCTGGCCCACGTAAAATTTGGCGATAAAGCTATTGAAATGATAGTAAAGTGCAGCAAAGGCACCTACATTCGCACCCTGGGGGAAGACATTGGCGAGGCCTTGGGTTGTGGCGCACACTTGACGCGCCTGCGCCGCACCGTGACCGGACCGTTTGACCTGTCGCAATGCATCACCCTGGAAGCACTGGAGGGCATGACCGAAACCCAGCGTCTGGCCTGTTTGCGCTCGGTCGATGTGCTGCTGGATGGTCATGCGACTGTCACGCTGGGAGACGGCGATGCTGGGCGTTTTCTTAGCGGTATGCGTCGCCGCGGCCCTTGGCCTGACGGCGATTACGTGGCTGTCTATGCCGATCAACCACGTACCTTACTGGGTACAGCCCGCGTACGGGCAGGGGAACTGATTCCCGTACGGTTGTTGAGTCCGGTGGAGATCGATCAGATCCGCAGCCAACCTCAATCATTCCCCTTGCTCAACAACGCCCCGGCGCGACCCGAACATTGATATCACTGAAAGCGAACCATGAGTAGCACCCAAATCCGCAACATCGCCATCATTGCCCACGTCGACCATGGCAAGACCACCCTGGTGGACCAATTGCTGCGCCAGTCCGGCACCTTCGCTGCCCACGAAAAGGTCGTGGATACGGTGATGGACAACAACGCCATCGAAAAGGAACGCGGCATTACCATCCTGGCGAAGAATTGCGCCGTGAGTTGGCAGGGAACGCACATCAATATCGTCGACACTCCCGGACACGCTGATTTTGGCGGTGAAGTAGAACGTGCCCTGTCCATGGTCGATGGTGTGCTGTTGCTGATCGACGCGCAAGAAGGTCCCATGCCCCAGACCCGCTTCGTGACCAAGAAGGCCCTGGCCCTGGGCCTGAAACCCATCGTCGTGGTGAACAAGGTCGACAAGCCCGGAGCCAACTGCGACAAGGTCATCAACGCCGCGTTCGACCTGTTCGACAAACTGGGCGCGAACGACGAGCAGCTCGATTTTCCGGTGGTTTATGCCTCGGGCATCAATGGCTGGAGTTCGATGGAGGAGGGCGCTGCCGGTGAGCAGTGGGGTCCTGATATGTCGGCCTTGTTCAACACAGTCCTGAAACACGTACCGGCCAACTCGGGTGACCCCAAGGCACCGCTGCAGCTGCAAATCTCCGCGCTCGACTTTTCCAGCTTCGTTGGTCGTATTGGTGTTGGCCGCGTGAGCCAAGGCACCATCAAACCCGGCATGGATGTCTTGGTGATGGAAGGACCGGACGGCAAGGCCACCAAGGGCCGCATCAACCAGGTTCTGACATTCCAGGGCCTGGACCGCATGCAGACGCCCGAAGCAGGTCCGGGAGATATCGTGCTGATCAACGGTATCGAAGACATCGGCATTGGCGTGACCGTGACCGATCCGTCCAATCCGCAGCCGTTGCCCATGCTCAAGGTGGATGAGCCCACGCTGATCATGAACTTCTGTGTCAACACCTCACCGCTGGCAGGTCGTGAGGGCAAGTTCGTCACCAGCCGCCAGATCTGGGACCGCCTGCAAAAAGAATTGCAGTCCAACGTGGCTTTGCGGGTGAAGGAAACCTCGGAAGACGGCGTATTCGAAGTGGCTGGTCGTGGCGAACTGCACCTGACGATTCTGCTGGAGAACATGCGCCGCGAAGGCTATGAACTCGCTGTTGGCAAGCCGCGCGTGGTTTTTAAGGATATCGATGGCGTGCGTTGCGAGCCCATCGAGATGGTGACGGCCGACATCGAAGAACAGCACCAAGGCGGCGTGATGCAGGCCCTGGGCGAGCGTAAGGGCGAGCTGGTGAACATGGAGCCGGACGGTCGCGGCCGTGTGCGCCTGGAGTACCGCATTCCGGCGCGCGGCTTGATTGGTTTCTCGAATGAATTTCTGAACCTGACCCGTGGCACGGGTCTAATCGCCAACATCTTCGACAGCTATGAACCACACAAGGGTGACATCGGCAGCCGCAAAAACGGGGTGCTGATTTCGATGGATGACGGCGAGATCTTCACCTATGCCCTGGGCAAGCTTGATGATCGTGGTCGCATGTTCGTGCGGGCCGGCGATCCGGTGTATGAAGGCATGATCGTCGGCATCCATAGCCGGGACAACGATCTGGTGGTGAACGCTACCCGCACCAAGCAGCTCACGAACTTCCGTGTATCGGGCAAGGAAGACGCCATCAAGATCACGCCGCCGATCGACCTCACGCTGGAATACGGCGTGGAGTTCATCGAGGACGACGAACTCGTTGAGATCACGCCCAAGAGCGTGCGCCTGCGCAAGCGCTTCCTGAAGGAGCACGAGCGCAAGCGCGCGAGCCGGGAATAACCACCGAAGCGGCTTGTACTGCCTCCTCCAAGGAGGCGCTACCAGCGGCTCGGCAAAGTCGGTTCCGCGGTAGCCCTGGCAAATGCGTGTTCTGCAAAGCCCTCTAGGTCTTCAAAATGAAGCTTACCCACAGCCGCGCTGTCTTTCTGATGGTTGCAGTAACCCTGATGTGGTCCACCGCCGGCGTGGTCACACGCCATCTGGACGCGGCCCGCAGCTTTGAAGTGACGTTCTGGCGCGCGTGCTTCACGGCCATCACCTTGTTGCTGGTGCTGCCCCTCGTGCGGGGGCGCAAGGTGTTTACTGCCATGCTCGGCGCTGGCCGGGCCTTCTGGCTGTCGGGCCTGTGCTGGAGTGTGATGTTCACCGCCTACATGGTGGCACTGACGCTCACCAGCGTAGGCAACGTGTTGATCACCATGTCCCTGGGCCCCTTGATGACGGCACTGATTGCCCGTATCTTCATCGGCCACCGCATACCCATACGAACCTGGGTTGCCATCGCCGTGGCCGGTGCCGGCATTGCCTATATGTACGGTGCGCAACTGCAGGGCGGGCAGATGGTGGGTACGCTGATAGCCTTGTGCGTCCCTATTGCCGGTGCCACCAACTGGACGGTGACGCAGCACGCACATGCCAAGGGATCTGACGTCGATTTGGTCCCCGCCGTGTTCGTGGGAGCTGTGATCAGTGCTGCGGTCACACTGCCACTGGCGTGGCCCATGAAAGCGACTAAC
>JAYRLJ010000313.1:0-3900 GCA_041905305.1 Hylemonella sp.
GGCGACAGTCATCGCAACCTCCCTAGATTAATCGTGATTTTGGAAAACTATACATTCATGTTTGGGTGTCTCTAGAGAATCGAGCCAACACCAAAAGTGGTTCTATGCAAGCCATACAAGGAGTTCGCGCAAGGGCCAATCCTTCGCCATTCCCTGCATCGGTTCAAAATTACACACGCTACCGATACAGCGGTTTTATTTAGATGGCAACCGACCGCGACACGGTGAGAGCAGCCTCTCGGATCTTCATGCAACGCTCAATGCGTTTTTCTCTATAGACTCCAACAAACCTTACGCATCAAAGCCACGTTAGCCACAGGAATCTCACACTGCCAGCCAAAGCGCGCCGCTATGTACCGCAAGGTGGCCTCCCGATAGAACACCACATGCGTCGGATCACGCCGGTAGTGCCAGTGCGCAAAGCGCGCATCGTCGGTCTGGAAGCAGGTCATCAGGGCCAGCCAGCCGTCGGGCTTGAGCAGGCCATCCAAGCGACGAAACTCGGCCGCCGGCGTGTGGAAATGCTCGGCCACCTCGGTGCAGGTGATGAAGTCGTAGGTGGTGGCCAGCACTGACGTATCAGGCTGAAAGAACGGGTCGTACAGCGCCACGCTGTGGCCAGCCTCGCGCAGCAGGGCGGCCAGCACCGGGCCGGGGCCGCAGCCGTAGTCCAGACCGTGTTGCCCGGGCGGCAGGCGCTGCAGCAGCGGCTGGGCCACCTGCTGCAGGAAGCGCCGGTAGCCGGCCTGCGCGGCGTCGTTGTCGTGCAGGCGGTATTCGGCCTGCTCGCGCTCGGCCGTGGGCAACTGTGACGGGTCAAGAAAGGTGGCCTGGCACTGCGGGCAGCGCCAGTAGTGGCGGCCTTCCACCTGCATGAAGGGCTGCGCGGCCGCGGCTTCGCACACCGGGCAGGGGCGGGTGGATGGCAGGGCCGCCCCTGGTGCTGCGGTCATGTGCGTGCGCCTTGGCCCGGAGCGCACCTCAGTGCGGTTTGGCCCACGCGCATGTCAATGCGCCTTGTCCCAGTTCGGCCCCACGCCCACCTCGGCCAGCAGCGGCACCTTGAGCTGGGCCACGCTGGCCATGATGCGCGGAATCTCGTGGCGCAGCCAGTCCACTTCGTCGTCGGGCACTTCGAACACCAGTTCATCGTGCACCTGCATGATCATCCTGGTGCGGCGCTTCTCTGCGTCCAGCACGCGCTGCACTTCCACCATGCTGAGCTTGATGAGATCGGCCGCGGTGCCCTGCATGGGCGCGTTGATGGCGGCTCGCTCGGCGCCGCTGCGGCGCGGGCCGTTGGGGGAGTTGATCTCGGGCAGATACAGGCGGCGGCCGAACACGGTTTCCACATAGCCCTTGGCCTTGGCGCTGGCGCGGGTGTCGTCCATGTACTGCTTGACGCCGGCAAAGCGCTGGAAGTAGCGCTCGATGTAGTTCTTGGCTGCGGTGTTGTCGATGCCCAGACTCTTGGCCAGACCGAAGGCGCTCATGCCGTAGATGAGGCCGAAGTTGATGACCTTGGCGTAGCGGCGCTGCTCGCTCGTCACGGCGCTGGTGGGCACGCCAAACACCTCGGCCGCGGTGGCGCGGTGCACGTCCATGCCGTCGTGGAAGGCCAGCAAGAGCGCGGCGTCGCCGCTCAGGTGGGCCATGATGCGCAGCTCGATCTGCGAGTAGTCGGCGCTGGCGATCTGGCAGCCCGGCGGGGCCACAAAGGCCTCGCGCACGCGCCGGCCTTCGGGCGTGCGGATGGGGATGTTCTGCAGGTTGGGGTCGTTGCTGGACAGGCGCCCCGTCACGGCCACGGCCTGCGCGTAGTGCGTGTGCACGCGGCCGGTGGCGGGCAAGGCCATCTGCGCCAGCTTGTCGGTGTAGGTGCCCTTGAGCTTGGACAGGCCGCGGTGTTCCAGGATCTTGGCCGGCAAGGGGTAGTCTTCGGCCAGCTTTTCCAGCACCTCTTCGTCGGTGCTGCGCGCGCCGGTGGCGGTTTTCTTCACCACGGGCAGGCCGAGCTTGGTGAAGAAGATTTCGCCGATCTGCTTCGGGCTGCCGAGGTTGAAGGGCTGGCCGGCCAGTTCGTGCGCCTCCTGTTCCAGCTGCAGGATGCGCTGGCCCAGCTCGTGGCTCTGCTGCTGCAGCACGGCGGCGTCGATCAACACGCCGTTGCGCTCGACGCGGTACAGCGCTTCGGAGCTGGCAATTTCCAGCTCGTAGATGAACTTGAGCTTGTCATCGGCCTGCAGGCGCGGCCACAGGGTGCGGTGCACGTCCAGCGTCTGGTCGGAGTCTTCGCAGGAGTATTCGGCCGCGCGGGTGATGTCCACCTGGCTGAACGGAATCTGCTTGGCGCCCTTTCCGCACAGGTCTTCGTAGTTGATGCCGCTGCGGCCCAGGTGGCGCTCGGCCAGGCTGGCCAGGCCGTGCGGCTTGTGCACTTCCAGCACGTAGCTCTGCAGCATGGTGTCGTGCACATAGCCCTGCACCTCGATGCCGTGGTTGGCAAACACGTGGCGGTCGTACTTGACGTGCTGACCCAGCTTCTTATGCGCCGGGTTCTCCAGCCAGGGCTTGAGTTTGGCCAACACCTCGTCGCGCGGCAGCTGCGGCGGGGCGCCCGGGTAGTCGTGCCTGAGCGGGATGTAGGCCGCCTCGCCCGGCTGCACGCTGAAGGAGATGCCTACGATCTCGGCCACCATTTCGTCCAGCGAGGTGGTTTCGGTGTCCAGCGCCACCAGCTCGGCTTCGCTGATGCGGTGCAGCCAGTGCTCGAAGGTGGACCACTCCAGCACGGTGGTGTAGTGCACCTGGCTGATTGCGGATGCCGGCGGCTCGGGTTCGTCAAACAGGCCGGGGTTGGGGTTGGGTGCGGCGGCGCGGGCGGGCGCGGCCTCACCACCGCCGAGCGCGCGGGCCAGGCCCTTGAAGCCGAATTTCTCGTAAAAATCGCGCAAGGCGTCCGTCTCCTGGGCGCCGACAGCTATCGAATCGATAGCAGGCAGGCCGGGCACCCAGCCGTTGAGGTCGCAGTCAGTCTTGATGGTCAGCAGCTGGCGGCCGGTGGGCAGCCAGGCCAGCGCCTTGCGCAGGTTCTCGCCCGCCACGCCCTTGATGGCGTCGGCGTTGGCGACGATGTTGTCCAGCGAGCCGTATTCCTGCAGCCACTTGGCGGCAGTCTTGGGGCCAACCTTCTCCACCCCGGGCACGTTGTCGATGGCGTCGCCCACCAGGGTCTGGAAGTCGATCATGCGTTCGGGCGGCACGCCGAACTCGGCCTCCACCCCGGCCACGTCGCGGCGCTTGCCGTTCATGGTGTCGACGATGGTGATGTGCGAATTGACCAGCTGCGCCAGGTCCTTGTCGCCGCTGCTGATGATCACTTCGATGCCCTGCTGCGCGGCGGTGACGGCCAGGGTGCCGATGACGTCGTCCGCCTCCACGCCCGGCACGTCCAGCACCTTCCAGCCCATCAGGCGCACCACCTCGTGGATGGGCTCGATCTGGGCGCGCAGATCGTCGGGCATGGGGGCGCGGTGGGCCTTGTACTCGGGGTAGAGCTCGTCGCGGAAGGTGGGGCCCTTGGCGTCGAACACGCAGGCGGCGTACTCGGCGTGGATTTCCTTGCGCAGGCTCTGCAGCATGTTGATCATGCCGCGGATGGCCCCGGTGGGCGGGCTGGTCGGGTCGCCCGGCACGGCGCGCAGGTCCGGCATGGCGTGGAAGGCGCGGTACAGGTAGCTGGAGCCGTCGACCAGCAGCAGGGTTTTCTTGTCGCTCATGGGCAGCATTGTGGCCGCATTGTGGCGGGGTACCCGCAGGCTGGCCCGGCCCGGGCAGGAGGTTTTACAATGCCCCGATGCGCGCCGCTCACCTCCTCCCCCTCTTCCTGGGCTGCCTGGC
>JAYRLJ010000314.1:0-3899 GCA_041905305.1 Hylemonella sp.
GGTGCGCGCCGCCTCCAGGCTGTACTGCAGGTCGAGGGTGGCACGCCAGCTCATGGGTGTGGCGGCGTTGGGCGGGCAGGGAACATCAGCATGCGCAAGGAGACGCAAGTTTCGTACCCAAATTGGTGCACGGCCGGTACGCGCCCGGCCGGCACCGCCGCGGGCTCAGCGTTGCGGCAGCAGGATGCCCGCAAAGAAATCTGCCAGTTCCTGGTACGCGTCCAGCGGCAGCACGTGGGCCACGTACTGGTCGGGGCGCACCACGATCATGCAGCCCTGCTCGCGGTTGATGCCGCGCATGTCGTAGATGTCGCCCAGGCCCTTGTGGTCGACGCAGAAGACCTTTTCATGGTCCTGCAGGCCCAGCTTGCCGGTTTTGGGCTTGAGCAGCGAGGGCATGTGCTCGTAGGCCAGCTGGTCAAAGGTCTGCTGGAACACGGCGCGCACATCAATCACTGCGTCGATGTCCTCGCCCGGGCGGGTGTGCTTCACCACGGGTGAATTCGGGTGGGTCTCCAGCCAGTCGGCCAGCTTGTGGATGGCCGAGCCCGGGGTGGAGCTGTCGGCCTTGCCGGCGAAGGCGTAGATGCGCCAGCGCGCGTCGGCTTCGGCCACGTGGCCGAGCTGCATCTGCATGGCATCGGCCACGCGCACCACTGGCGCCGAGTGGAAGCGCCGGCCGATTTCCTGCCCCGTGGCCAGCGTCTGATGGGCGCTCGCCGCGAACAGTGTGGAGGCGTCGTACTTCACCGCAATGCCACCGGTGAACGGCAGGTTCTCCTTGAACTGGCGGATGATGCGCGGCTCCTCCGTCCCGTCCCGCTCGGCCTGCGTGGTGGGGGCCGACATGATGCGCGCCCATTTGTGATCGGTCTCCACCAGGCGCTTGGCCTCGGTCAGCCGCTCTTTCGAGTAGCTGCGCAGCAGGCGGGCATCGGCCCGGCCCTGCAGCACGTGGATCAGTTTCCAGCCGAGGTTGAAGGTGTCCTGCATCGAGACGTTCATGCCCTGGCCCGCCTTCGGTGAGTGGGTGTGGCAGGCGTCACCCGCGGTGAACACGCGCGGGTTGCGGTCCTCGCCCTCGGGCACGTCGTCGAACCTGTCGGTGATGCTGTGGCCGATGTCGTAGATCGACCACCAGACGATCTCCTTCACGTCGATGCTGTAGGGCTTGATGATGCGGTTGGCCGCGGCAATCATGTCGTGCTGGGTGAGCTTGCGTTGTGCCGCCCGCTCGTCCGGCCGCAGCTTGTCGAGCTCCACGTACATGCGGAACAGGTAACCGCCTTCGCGCGGCAGGATCAGCAGGTTGCCTTCCTTGGCGGAGGAGATCAGGCACTTCTGCCGCACGTCCGGGAAGTCGGTGTTGGCCAGGATGTCCATCACCCCCCAGGCCTGGTGGGCGGCATCGCCATGCAGTTCACCGCCGATGGCCTTGCGCACCGCGGAGTGTGCGCCGTCGCAGCCCACCACGTAGTTGGCCCGAACGGTGCGGGTGCCGCCCCAGTTCAGGCCGCTGGCGTCCTTCAGTGTCACCGTCACCGGGTAGTCGTTGGTGTTGGGGTCGATGGTCAGGCTCTGCACCTCCCAACCGTAATCCGGCTCCAGTCGCGAGGGCGAGTTCTTCATCACTTCCAGGAACAGCTCGTGCAGGCGCGCCTGGTTGATCAGGATGTGCGGCATCTCCGAGCTGTCATCGGCCACGTCCTGCACGCGGCCCACGCGGCGGATGAGATCCGGGTTCTTGGGGTCGGGCATCCAGAAGTTGGTCTGGTTGACCCAGTAGGTTTCGCGCTTGACCTTGTCGGCAAAGCCGAAGGCCTGGAACATTTCCATGGTGCGGGTGTTGATGCCGTCGGCCTTGCCCTTGATGATGTTGGCGGTCATCTTCTCCACGATCATGGTCTCGATGCCCGGGAACTGCGCCAGCTGCGCCGCCAGGCACAGGCCTGCGGGCCCGGTGCCGGAAATGAGCACATCCACCTTTTCGGGCAGCGGCTCGTTGATGCCGCGGTTGCGTCGGTTCGGTGCGGCTTCCTTGACATCGGGGTTACCCCCCCTGAAACCATTCTTGTAGAACTGCATGGATCTGCTCCTCGGGTTGTTGGGACTGGGACGGCTTGGCACTCCGTGGCGGCGCGAGGGCCCATGCCCGCATCGTTGCGGCCACCGTCTTGAAACCTTGGTTTCAATAAATAATAAGTATGCTTATTAAATAACTGCGTGTCAACCGGAGAAACCCTTTTGCGGCTGCCCATTTCGCGGGCAGCCCCAGCCGACCCCAGGCGGAATGCGGCTTGGCCGACTAACTCCGGTGTTATCCACAACGTTGACCACAGTTTCCGGGGATAACTGGTGCTGGATCGCCCGCGGGTGAAACGGACGTCGATGCCCGGCCGCCCCCTTGCCGGCGCCAGGCATCAGGCGGGGCGTGCGGCCAGCTCCTGGGCCAGCGCCTGCATCAGCTCATGCACCGGCAAGGGCTTGCTGAAAATGTGACGTATCCCCTGTTGGTGAGCTTCGTCCGCGTTCACCGCGTCGCTGTTGCCCGTGCACAGCACCACCGGCAAACCGGGCTTGAAATAGCGCGCCAGCTGGGCAAACTGCAGGCCGTGCATGCCCGGCATGGTCTGGTCGGTGATCAGCAGGTCGATCTGTGCCGGCGCCGCCTCCAGTGCTGTCAGTGCCTCGGCCGGATCGTGAAAGGTGCGCACGCTGTAACCCCAGTCGCTCAGCAGCTCGCCGAGGTAGCGGGCCACGGCAGGCTCATCGTCCACCACCCAGATGTGCTGGCCGGTACCGGCGGGCACGAGCGGCGTATCGGCGGCGGCACCAGGCACGTCCGGGGCCTGCATCGACGCGGGAAACAGCAGCCGGAACAGGCTGCCGCGGCCGGGCGCCGACTCGACCACGATGTGCGCGCCCGAGCGCCGCAGGATGCCGTGCACCACCGACAGGCCCAGGCCAGTGCCCTTGCCGACGTCCTTGGTGGTGAAGAAGGGGTCAAACACGCGTGACAGGTGCTCAGGCGAGATGCCGCTGCCGCTGTCCGACACATCCAGCGCGAGGTAGCGTCCGCTCAGGCGCTGGTGGCTGGTGGCACAGATTTCACCGTCCAGCAGGACGGTGTGCAGGTGGACATCGATGGCGCCATGGTCGCCGACCGCGTCGCGTGCGTTGATGATCAGATTCACCAGCACCTGGTTGAGCTCGCCCGGGTCCATGCGGATGCTCTGGGCGCTGTCGATCTGGCAGCGCAGCTCGATACTGGAGGGGATGGAGGGGCGCAGCATCGCCACCACCTCGCGGATGACGTCGGCGGGCGACACCACGTCCACACCGGCGCTCGGTTGGGTGCGCGTGAAGCTCAGCATCTTGGCGATCAGGTCACGCGCCCGTTCGCTGGCGGTGATCACTTCGCGCAAGTAGCTGGCCAGTTTGCTCTGCTTGTCCGGCACGAAGCGCTCCAGCGCCAGGTTGGAGTAACCGAGGATCGCCGCCAGGATGTTGTTGAAGTCGTGGGCGATGCCGCCGGTGAGCTGGCCCAGGGCCAACACCTTCTGCGAATGTTGCAGCTGTCGCTCCAGGTCCAGTTGGGCGGCGGCAGATTGTTCGCGTTCGGAACGGTCCCGCGTGAAGACGAAGTAGCTGTGCGACTCCGGGTCCCACGTCGCCGAGATCTCGACGGCATAGACATGCCCGTCCTTGTGCCGGTGGCGCGACTCGAACTGGTCGCGCCCCAGGCGGGCGATCTTGTCCAGGCGCTGGCGTACGGAGTGGGCGTCTTCCGAGACGTCCAGCTGGCTGACGTGCATGCCCCTCAGTTCGTCGGCCAACTAGCCCGACATGCGCACGTAGGCCGCATTGACTTCCCGCAGCCGGCCGTCGTCGCCCACGAT
>JAYRLJ010000315.1:0-3880 GCA_041905305.1 Hylemonella sp.
CGGGCTACAGTCGCGGACAAGGTGATGAAGTCAGGGAAGACGGCTGGACATGGCAACGGCCTCCCCACACGCCGACCGCACGGCAAGCGCAAGCGCGCAGGCCCGAAGCTGGAAGCCGGGCCGGAGGCGTCAGCCGAGCGGAGCGAGGGAACGATGGAAGCCCGACAGGGGCGAGACGCCGCAGGCGGCTCGATGCGCTACGCGCACGAGAGCGCGACCGGCCATCTCCCAGGTGGCCGGAGACGCCCAGCCTTCAATGCCAAAGAAACGGCAAGATCAGGACGAGCACACGCAAGGCACTGTGGGTGTGATGCGGCTGCTGTCTGGCCGATCCGGCGCAGCCGGGTCGGCGGTCTTCGAGGGGCGCCAAGCTTGCGCGGCGGGGATAGCCCGCAGGGCTTTCCCCTGGAGTGCAAGCGCAGCGCGCAGCGCCGCAGGCGCGAAGGTATCGGCTCCGGGCGCAGCAAGAAGAAAGGTGCGCCGCTCCCGAAGGAACGACGCACCGAAGGCAGCGCGGCGCGATCAGCTCGCCGCCGGCGCCGTCATCGACTGCAACTGTTCGATCACGCCAGGCTCAACGAATACGCAAGCCTGCTTGTCTTCGATCAGCACGTTGAATACCTGCGCGAACACCGTGCGCCGTAGATGGGCCAGTCGGCCCGTCCGGTACGCCTGTTCGGGCTTCATGCGACCACTGGCCTGCGAGCCGCTGCGCTGCGGATCGCATTCGACCAGCGTGACAAAGCCATCGTCGGCCAGCTTCTGATGCTCGGGGCACAGGCCCCAGCCGGTCGCCGTATGGCGTTCCATGCTCGCGCGCAGGTGCTTGTCCAGCAGGATGGCGCCGGTATCGAACGGCTTGCCGCAAACGAGGCAAACATGCTGTTCGAGGGAAACGTGTGATTTGTCGTTCATGACGATCTCCGGTTGCACGGGCGGAATTGCCCGGAACCGTCGCCCTCACGGCGCAGCGCAAGCAGTCAAAGATCGAAGACGGCCGCCAGGCCGCAAGCGTGCCTGCACGCGCAGTCATTGACGGCGCGAACGCCGTGATACGGTGAAGGGAACAGCAAGACCGCCCACACCCCGCCCACTGCACAACCTGCCTTGGGGCAAGCGCAGGCCCGAGAGGGCCGGAGGCGTCAGGGATCAAAGCCGGATGGCCGCGATTCGGCACGAAGCGCGGGGCGCAGCCCGCGAGCCCGACGGCGGCACGCCGGGACGCCCGGTTATGGCTTACGCTTCTTGGGAAGTACGGTCACGCGAGATTCGATCAGCCGCCGCGTGTTCTCCAGTTCCTTTTGCAGCACTTCGGCATCCGGCAGCACCATCTTGTAGTTCGCTGCCATCACCTTGTTGGGCAAGCCTTCCAGCGCGTACCGCGCCAAGGCGTGTCCCTTGTCGGCGCAGAGAATCAGGCCCACGGGCGGATTTTCCTCGGGGAACGTCCAGTGTTCCTTCGCATAGTTGCAATACAAGTGCATCTGGCCCACGTCGGCATGGGTCAACGCACCGAGCTTCAAGTCGATGATGACCAGGCAGCGCAAGCGCCGATGGAAAAACAGCAGATCGACGCGATACCACGTCTGGTCGATGCGCAAGCGACGTTGCCGCCCGACGAAGGTGAAGCCGTCGCCAAGCTCAAGCAGAAAATCCTCCAGCCGTCGAATCAAGGCTTGTTCGAGGTCGGATTCCGAATACTCGTCCTTGAGGTCGAGGAACTCCAGCACATACGGGTCTTTGATCGCATCATCGACCGTCACGGCGTCGTCTGGCTTCGGCACAGCGCCCTTGACCAGCATCCCTGCCTTGTTCTTCGACAGCGCCGTGCGCTCGTAGAACTGGCTGCCGATCTGCCGGTCGAGCTGGCGCACGCTCCAGCCGCCGCGCAGGGCTTCGGCTTCGTAGAACTGGCGCGCGTGGTCGTCCTTGACCATCAGCAGCCGCACATAGGCCGACCACGGCAAGGGGAAGACCTGGGCCAGTTCGTCCAGCCGCTCAGGGCGCCCCTGCGCCAGCAGGAAATGCCCTTGCGACGGCGCCAGGGAAGATTCGCTAGACACTGTCTGGCGAATTGGCCAGGTCAGGAAGAACGACCGCATCTGCTGCAAGTTCGGGCGGCTGAACCCACGCCCGAACTGCGCAGTCAAGTCGGCAGACAGCCGTTCGATCAACTGCTCGCCATACCCCGCGCGGCGTTTGCCCTGCTGCTCGGCTTCCACGATGCGGCGGCCGATTTCCCAATAGCTGGCGGTCATCAGCGCATTGACGCTGCGCGCCGTTGCACGGCGTGCAGCGTCGAGCAGTTCCACGATGCCGCCGTGGATGCCGGCGTAGCCGGCAGGCAAGGCGGCAGGCTTGACCGCCACTGCGGCCGATTTCTTGCTGTTCATGCTGTTGCCTCCCGCGGCTGACTCTGCCGCGCACCCGTGATGGCCTGCCGCCGGCTGGCCACCAACTCGGCCGCATCGCGGACGGGCTTGTCCTCGGTGTGGACGTAGTGCATGAACTGCGCGACGGTCTTGTGCTGGGTCAGCTCCATGCCGACCTTGATGGGGACGCCAGAATTGGCAATGTCCGTCGCCGAGCGGTGGCGGATGCCGTGCGTGCCAACGTGCGGCACGCCAGCGGCCTTGAGCACTCGGCACCAGCCACCGTAGTGCTCGCCGAAGGTCAGGTGCTTGTCCGGGTCGTTGGGCGAAGGCAGGACATAGGGGCAGCCTTCCCGGCGCGGAGCCGTCGAAAGCAGCCGATAGGCTTCCGCGCTCATGGGCTTGGACATGCCGCCGGTCTTGCTGTCAGGCCACTTCACTCGCCGCCCCTCGAAATCCAGCCAATCCCATTCGAGCGGGCAGATTTCGGAGCGACGCGCGGCAAACTCGAATTGCAGCCGGATCGCCAGCGGAATGACGTAGTTCTCCAGTCCCTCCGCTTCCAGCTTCTCCAACTGACGGAAGACGCGCACCAGTTCATCGTCCACGATGAGCCGCGTTTCCTTGCCGGGCGGGTACATCGGAACGTGGCGGCACGGATTCGTGCCGTCCGGGCGGAAGCCCCACACTTCGGCCAGGTTGAACATCTTGCGCAGCACGCCGAAAGCCTTGTTCGCTTCGGTCGGCTTGTAGGCCAGCTTCTCCATCAGGCCGGCAATGTCGGGCCGTTTCACGTCCTGAACCTTCTTGCGGCCTAGCAGCGGGACGATGCAGCGGTCGATGACGCCCTGGTAGCCGTCCTGCGTGCTGGGCTTGTTGCGCTTCTTGGAGTAGTCCTCCATGAACTTCTTGCACAACTCGGCCATCGTAGGCGCCTTGCGCGCCTCGGCCTTGGCGCCGCCGGGGTCGCCGCCCCGGCGAACCTCGGCCAGCCAGTCCTGGGCCATGACGCGGGCCTGTTCAACCGTCAGTTCCCCGAACAAACCCAAGGCGGGCTTGCGACGTTCTCCGGCGTTCGTGCGGTACTGGAGCATGAACACCCGACGGCCCGCCGGGGTGATCTTGCAGAGGAATCCGGGCACCACGGTGTCCCGCAGTTCGATGGCCATGACCTGGGGTTGTGCCGCCTCTACGGCGGTCTTGGTGAGCTTGATCTTTGCCATGATGACTCCTTGGAACGACCCGATTCCAGGAGCCAGATAGGAGCGGCGCGAGGGGAAACCGGGTCAGGTTTCGGAAAGCACCGGCATATGATGGACGCGCGTAAGTTATTGATAAACCTGCTGTATCGGGCTACAGCGCAGTCCAGCGCAATGTCGGGCTGGAGTCATCGTGAAACAAAAAAAGGGGTTGCACACCTCCAACCCCAGCGTCTGAAAGTCGGCCACATTGCGCGTAGCCACGGTCAGCCCGTGCACCTGGGCCGTGGCGGCGATCATGGCGTCTTC
>JAYRLJ010000316.1:0-3870 GCA_041905305.1 Hylemonella sp.
CACCGTGCACCGGGTCCGGACCAGCGGCTTCG
Source organism: Hylemonella sp. (assembly GCA_041905305.1). GTDB lineage: Bacteria > Pseudomonadota > Gammaproteobacteria > Burkholderiales > Burkholderiaceae_C > Hylemonella. The sequence continues at coordinate 33 of JAYRLJ010000316.1, forward strand.
TCATGGGCTTTGCCATCTTTGCCGCCCATCTGCGGGAGCAGGACACTCCCTGGCTGGTCTGGGGCCTGCTGGCACTGCAGTTTTTTGTCTACCCGCACCTGCTGCACTGGCGCGCCCGACGTGCGCCCCAGGCCATGCAGGCGGTGCTGGGCAACTTCCTGATCGACGCGCTGGCCATGGGCCTGTGGGCCGGCTTCCTGGGCTACCCGCTGTGGATCACGTTCGCGGTACTGACCTGCAACCTGGTGTCGATCACCCTCTACGGCGGCCTGCGCTACGCGCTGCAGGCGCTGGTGCTGTTCTTCTCCGGCGGGCTGCTCTGGTGGACGCTAAACGGCCAGACCTTGCAGCTGGAGACGGGCTGGCCCGTCACCGTGCTGTGCATCGTCGGCCTGACGCTCTTCCTGCTGATGGCGACCAGCACCGCCTACCACCGCAACCGCAAGCTGCTGGCCATGCGCGCCGCGCTGCGCGAGAGCGAGCAGGCGCTGCACCACGCCAACGACTCGCTGCAGACGCAGCTGCAAGCCATCCACGTGCTGCAGGAGAAGCTGAGCGAGCAGGCGCACCGCGACCCGCTGACCGGCCTGTACAACCGCCGCTACCTCGACGACACGCTGGCGCGCGAACTGGCGCGCTGCCAGCGCGAAGGCCTGCCCCTGAGCCTGATGCTGATCGACCTCGACCACTTCAAGCAGATCAACGACACCTATGGCCACTTGGCCGGCGACGAGGTGCTCAAGCAGCTCGCCGCCATGCTGAGCGCGCGGGCGCGCACCAGCGACGTCGTGTGCCGCTTCGGCGGTGAGGAGTTCCTGCTGTTACTGCCCGCCATGACGCAGGCCACAGCACTGGAACGGGCCGATCACTGGCGCCAGGAATTTGCTGCGCACAGCATCCGCTTCGGCGAACTACACATGCAGGCCACCCTCTCGGTCGGCGTGGCCACCTACCCCGGCCACGGCACCACGCCGCAGGCCCTGATCCGCAGCGCCGACGACGCGCTCTACCGCGCCAAGACCGGCGGCCGCAACCGCGTGGTGCTGGCCGAGGCGCCACAACCGGCCTTTGGCCAGGAGTTCCGCCTGCCATGAACGACTTCATCGGCTACCTGGCCGCCAGCCTGACCACCCTGAGTTTCGTGCCACAGGCCTGGCACACCTTCCGCACGCGCGACGTCAGTGGCATCTCGCTCGGCATGTACAGCGTCTTCACGCTCGGCGTGACGCTGTGGCTGGTCTACGGCCTGCTGCTGCAGGCATGGCCAGTGGTGATCGCCAACGCGATCACTTTGATACTCGCGCTGGCCATTCTGGGGATGAAGCTGCACTTCAGCAACTGACTGACGGCGGCCGGCTGCAAAGCAAAAGGCCGGCAAAGCCGGCCTTTCACTTGAATGGCGCGAAATCCAGATCAGAATTTCACGACCAATCCGAGGCTGAGCAAATTGACATCTCGACGAGCCCAATTTGCTGACGCCCGCAGGCCGGCATAGACGTCATATTCGACACGCATCGAATAGTTCTTGCCCAAGTCATACTGAAGGCCCAGGCCATAGGCGAGGTTGCCTTCCGATACGGTAGCGCTGCGCGCACCGGAAATCGTCACCGAACCGGTCGAAGCGATATCCGAATTCGAGCTGGAAGCCATGAGGCCGATCTTGCCCATGAATGACAGGCGCTCCGTTGCCGGCGCAATGCCGACGGCCATGGCAGTAACACCAGCGTGTTTGCTGGTCGACGTGGCTGTGCCCGTCCCACCATTGACGGTGTTCTTGACCTCAAACTTGCCCAGGTCGACATAACCGAACTCCACCGCCAAGTTCTTGCTCAGCTGCTTGCCCAGAACGATCTTGTAGCCAGTGCTGGTGTTGTTCTTGGTGTATGAGCTGCTAGTTGCCCCCGTCACGGCTGCATCGCTGTCAGGCGAGTTGGAGGTAGATCCACCTGCCGAGACGCCGAAGTACCAAGGGGATTGAGCTGCCGGTTGGGCCAGCGCCACTGTTGCGGCGCAAGCCAGGAAAGCAGCAAAAATCGTCTTCATTTTCATAGTTTCTCCCTGCTAGATAAAAGTTAAAGGCTGCTGGTTGTCACGGCTGTGAAGGATATCGCCAGATCGAACCGCCGGATTTGAAATCCCGCCGCTAACGCTCAGTTCATACGCCAGTTGTATGTCCTACACAACACATCTCACATCACCAGCATCGCCATCACCGTACCTCCCATGGCCAAGGTGGCCAGCCAGCCCAGCCAGCGCAGGCGCGGGCCGATCACGTGCGGCCCCATGATGTCGCGGCGTGCGGCCAGCAGCATCATGACGGCCATGATGGGCACCGAGATCACACCGTTGAGCACGGCGGCCCAGAACAGCGCGCGCACCGGGTCCACCGGCATGAAACACAGCGCCACGCCGCCCAGCGTGGCCAGCGCCACCACACCGTAGAAGCCACGCCCCTCGCCGCGCTCGAGCCGCAGATCCAGGCTACCCTGCCAGCCCGCCGCTTCGGCCACGGCGTAGGCGGCCGAGCCAGCCAGCACCGGCACCGCGAGGAGGCCGGTGCCAATGATGCCCAGGCTGAACAGCAGGAAGGTGAACTCGCCCGCCAGCGGCCGCAGCGCCTCGGCGGCCTGGGCCGAGGTCTGGATGTCGCGCACACCGGCGACATGCAGGGTGGCGGCGGTGCTGAGGATGATGAAGAACGCGATCAGGTTGGAGAACGTCATGCCGACCAGCGTGTCCCACTGAATGCGGCGCAGGTGGCGCTGTACCTGCAGCTGGCTGTGGACCGGCTTGGCCTCGTTGTGCACCTCTTCCATCTCCTGCCCGGCTTGCCAGAAGAAGAGGTAGGGGCTGATGGTGGTACCGAAGACGGCCACGATGGTCAGCAGCACGTCACGGCTGGCCGGCAGCTGCGGCCACAGCAGCTGCCATACTACCTGCCCCCACTCGATGCGCAACGTGAACACCACCGCCACATAGGCCAGCAGCGCCAGCGTCAGCCACTTCAGCCAGCGCACATAGCTGCGGTAGCGCAGGAAGACCTGCAGCAACAGGCACAGCAGGCCGAAGGTCACCGCATAGACCTGCGACGGGCCGCCCACCAGCAGGCGCAGCGCCTCGGCCATGGCGGCGATGTCGGCCGCCAGATTGAGTGTGTTGGCCACCAGCAGCAGGCCGACAATGGCCAGCAGCACCGGGCGTGGAAAGGCCTGCTTGATGTTGGCCGTCAGACCGCGGCCGGTAATAAAGCCGATGCGCGCGCTCACCAGCTGAATGGCCGCCATCAACGGCAGTGTGGCCACCACCGTCCACAGCATGGCAAAGCCAAACTGCGCCCCGGCCTGTGAGTAGGTGGCAATGCCGCTCGGATCGTCGTCCGCCGCGCCAGTGATGAGACCCGGGCCGAGGCGGCGCAGCTCGGTGTTCTTGCGCCCCTCGTCCCGCTGGTTCATGCGGCCGCCCGCGTCAGCCGGTCGCGCACCCCTTCCCACGCGGCGGTCTCGGGTGGCGGCTCGATCCAGATCAGTTTCACGCCGGCGGCATCGAACTCGCGCAGCACGGCGAACAACTGCTGTGCTGCGGCCGCGGCATCGTCGGGCATGCGCCGGTACAGCACCTGGGCCGACGGCAGGCGCAGCACGCTGCGGGCGTAGACGGCAATCGTGGCCGGGCCAGCCAGGTCGCGGCCCAGCACGTCGAGTGCGGCCTGCAGCGCCTGGGCGTCCATCAGGCGCACCTTGGCATTCGGCGCGTAGTGCGATTCCAGCGTGCCGGACGCGCGCGGGGCCGGTGCAGCCAGTTCGTCCTTCGCGCGCAAGGTCAGGCCACAGGCTGCCTG
>JAYRLJ010000317.1:0-3851 GCA_041905305.1 Hylemonella sp.
CGGCGGAAGTCCGCCATCTTCAGTTCCAGTGCCACGGAAAACACCATGGTGGCCAGCACCAGGCTCAGGACAAGTTGTTGGGCCGTCATGCTTCAAGGGTAAACCGGCGATTGCCCCGTAAAATCAACGTTTTCCGCGTCTTGACAGTGCCACTGTCCACACCTCTGCTAAGTCCGGCCTGAGTGTCTTCTCCACCGCCGCAACCGTCTCCAGTACTGGAAGTTCTGCTATCAAAGCCATAGCAGCAATGTCGCTTGCGTCTGGTCTGCCGATGCCTTTTTTCCACTCGGAAATCCTCGACTGGTGTTTGTGCAGTTTTTCGGCCACTGCTCCATAACTTCCAGCGCTCTTTTTGGCTACATCAATTAGCTGGTGTACGTCCATGCGTAGAACTCCTGACGTTTAGAAATTTGCGGTTTCTGCAAATACTCTGTTTGCGGTTTCCGGAAACTTCCGGTTTCCGTGAATCAACGTTACCACAGGAGCCGCCATGCACCAGCTACCCGTTTGCTCTCCCCCTGCCGTGAAAGTGACCGCCCAAGCTGTGGCGGCTCCGGTGGTTTCTGTGCAGGGGGAGTGCACCTCTAAGCCGTCAGTCCGGCTTAACGTGCCCGATTCCGGGAATGGTGTCACCCGTTACCTCCTTGGCTCTCGCGGCCTCGACGGCATTTTTCCAGCGGTCGACCAGCCCGGATTCCTTGATGCCGTCTCTGATCGCGCACTTGATCACGATGTACAGCACCCACATGCTGAGCATGAAAGCTATGACCGAGATGGCCATCGCAAAAATCATCTGACGCTGGGCCTCAATCTCCAGCTGCTTGATAAACGCCTCGGACACGGTTTACCCCCTGCAAAAAAGTCCAACCTCGACTCTACAGGCCGACGCATCGTCAAGAAAGGGTGCCTCGTCTCGCATGATGCGTTTCGTTTCCACGTTGTACGTGTCCGCCTCGGTGTCGCTTACGTCAGGCCCGTCAATGCGTTCGGGAACGTCAAGCACTTCCAAGCCGTGCAGAGCGTCGCTTGTAGCGACGTCCAGGTCATCGCATGACAAGGCCTACCCGTTCTGCGATGGTTCTGGACGGCAACACCGTCCGCTTCCGGCTGGAAGCCGCCCGCGCCCACAGCAAAACCCCCGTTCACGTTGACTGGCTGCGCTTCACCATCCTGCGGCGGCATGCCAAAGCGCCAAGCGTCGACTCCCTGTTCCCTCTCGCCGCCAACGACGCCAACCAGTGGGAGCGCGTCAAGGAAATAGACGCTCACCTTCGGAACCTCCCGGACTGTGATGCCGGGATAGAAGTCCAAGCCCGCGAACTGGCTCACACCGTCGCCACCGCTATGGGGCCAGACTTCACCGTCCCCGCTGACGTTCGCAAGGGTCATGACTTCTACAAGTTCCGCATCAGCATCGAACGCAACGGCACTGAATGCGGGTGGGTCGGCTTCCAAGCCTCCAGCGACAGCCCGCGCCAGCAGGCACAGAACAAAACAATTCACGTCAATCTGTACGGCGCTGCCTGCACCTTCGGTGCTCACGGCTGGACGCATCGCATGGCTGCGATCATTGACGGTCGCAACGGCGAAATCACACGCGCAGATCTCGCGCTCGATTTCTTCGACGGCCTTCCGGGCGGCATCCAGCGTATCGAGGCCGATTACAACGCCGGGCGCATGGACGTCCTCGGCAAGCGGCTCAAGTGCCGCATGGTCGGTGACTGGAGCCAGCACAGTCAGGGCGCCAGGTCGATCTATTTCGGCTCCAAGGAAGCTGGCAAGGAAACCAACGCCTACGAGAAGGGCGACCAGCTCTACGGCGTAGAGCACGGCTCCAAGTGGCTCCGGGTCGAACTTCGCTACGGCAACAAGCTGCGCGAACTGGACACCGACCTCCTGCGCCGCCCTGCTGACTTCTTCGCAGGAGCCAGCGACTGGCACGCCGCCATCCTGCGCGAAGCCGACGCGGTCGCAGCACCCGAGCGCGTTCGCACCAAGGGCCGCTTGCCCCTCGAAACCATCAGCGCCGAAGCCGCCCGCGCCGTCCGGTGGGCCGCACAAGTCGCAGGCCCAACGCTCTCCACGCTGTTTCGTCTCGCCTCCGACGATCAGTTCCTCTCGCTTGTGACCACCACCAAGCGCCCCGGCCGTCTCGGTCGCTTCAGCGATGCCGAAATATCCAGCGCCCTCCGGCGCTTCACCTCAGTTCCATCGGTTGAAGGCGCTAGCCCTGCCTTCGCATAACCGTCAACAAAGGGCCAAAGGAGCATTCCATGCGTTTCCAATCTGAAGTAGTCGTCCACGCCGTCAAGGAGTCTGTCGGCACCATTGAAGGCCGCGCCTTCTCGTCCACCACCTTCCACTGCGCTGTTGACTTGAAGGAGAACACCGCAGGCCGGTCGATCGGCGTTGTCACCCGCCCGTTCAAGCTCGGGGACGCCAAAGAGTTCGACAAGTGGGCGCACCTGGGCAACTCTCTGCCGATCAAGGCTACTGCCACGTTCGAGATGCAAGCCGCCCGCGAGGACGGCTCCAAGCTCGTGCTGGTGGACATCAAGCCCACCGAGCGCGCGAAGGTGCCGGCCTAAGCCATGCGCTTCGTCGTCCAGTCTCAACGCACCGGGCGCTTCCTGGCGCCGTCGCCTGCTGGCGATCTGACCCATTGGGTGCGCTCGTTGCGTGAGGCTGGCGGCGGTGTCGTCAGGGATGAAGACTCCGCCCTCCAGCTGCTGCAAGACCACACCGAACCGGAAGACCGCGCCTGTCTGGTTGACCTTGATCGTCTCGGCACGGCGGATGACTACACCGTCCCCGATGGTAATCACGGGGATAACGAACTATGACCGCCTGCGCATCCGGCCAACTTCCGTGGCGTCATGAATTCGACGGTTCTGGCGTCACGCAAGGCGAATCGGCCCTCGCGGCCTGCCAAGCCATGGTTGCCTACCAACGCGCGGGCGGTACTTGGTCATCTGCAACCCTCGGCGGCGTGTTCGGGCCTGAGTACTGCCACGCATACGGGCACCCAAACGGTTCATACAACGGCCAATGGGGCATCCCCGTGCAGGTCTGTGACCCTGCCGGGGAAACGCCATCCGAGGGCAACGTTATCCAGTGCACAGGCACATGCACCGTGACTATCAAACACGAATTCGACCTCCCGCCGTTCCAGTTGAGCACGGCGGAAGGCGCACAGATCGCGGGTGCCGTCCTCGCGGTGTGGGCTGTGGGTTGGGCCTTCCGGGCTCTGCTCCACACGCTCAAGACAACTGACGGCGATTCATCAACCTCAACTGAAAAGGACTGAACCATGAACAAGCAAAAGCTGTTCGCTCTCGTCTCCAAGGCACGCTCGACCGCGCTGGTCGTTGGCATGACCGCTGCCGCTGCCGCCAATGCTGCCGCCATCGACGTGGAAGACGTTGTGACGGACATCGGTGCTCAAGCTGCGCCGGTGGCGCTGATCGGCTCCGCCGTTCTGTTGCTCACTGTCGGCATCAAGGCGTTCAAGTGGGTACGCCGCGCCCTGTCGTGATCTGAACGACACCCGCCGCTGTGCACGGTGGCGGGCCTTTCCAAAGCGTCATACCTGGCGTTTCGCAAAGGTCAACAAATGGGCTTCATTCTCTTACTCGCCGTCCTGGGGGCCGCATGGCTGATTTTCTCCGCTTGATTGCTTGGTCATTGCTCTGCGCCCTTTGCGCTGTCTATACACCTCGTGTTCAAGCTCAGGATTGCACTCAGTACAAGTCTCGCTATGGCACCGACGCGTGGCAATCGTCGGGTGAGTCTGCTTGTCACTCTGATGTCGCATGGGCCAACGGCATCAACAATGGCAATACCTACAGTTT
>JAYRLJ010000318.1:0-3840 GCA_041905305.1 Hylemonella sp.
TGGCACTGGCCTCGGCACTCGAAGCGCAGGGTCTGCAACCGGTGTTGCTGGAGATGCCGGCGCACGGTCGCAGCGCCGGCACGGTGAGCAACCTGCCGCAGTTCGCCCGCGCACTGGAGTACGCGGCGGCACGTCTGCAGCAACACGGGTCCGCACTGCACGCGGTGGTGGCCCACTCGCTCGGCGCCAACGCCGCCGCTCATGCCGTGAGCCGCGGACTGTCGGCGCAACGGCTGGTGCTGCTGGCGCCGCCGGCATCGCCTTACGAGTACACCCGGCTGTTCGCGCGCATGTTCGGCCTGAGCGAGACCACTCGCGCCGCCCTGCAGCTTCGCATCGAGGCGCAAGAGGGCATCCTGATGCCGCAGTTCGAGCCGGCCGCCGTGGGCCCGCGCATCCATGTGCCCACATTGGTGGTGCACGATCGCGGCGACCGCATCAACCGTTACGCCGACGGCCAGGCGTATGCCCGGGCCATTGCGGGGGCCACGCTGGTCGGCACCGAGGGACTGGGCCACGCCAAGATCCTGCGCGACGCGCATGTGCTGAACACCGTGGCGCGTTTCGTGACGCCACCGGCCGACGCCCTCAGGGCATGCGCCCGGCCCAGCGCTCGTTGACCAAGCCCCCCATGGCCAGCCCACCGAGGCGTGCGGCCGGCTCCACGGCCTGCAGCAGCGTCTCGGCGGCAGCCAGCTGCGCCGACGAGAAACGCACGTCGGCCGGGAACACGGTACGCCGCTGCTTGAGCGCGTCGAGCAGGTACTCGCGTTCGCGCGCGTCGGTCAGGGCCAGCATCTGCACCACCTCCTGCGGCGGGCGGCGCGCCTGCCAGGCCAGGGTGCGACGCAAGGTCTTCACCAGGCGATCGCACCAGTCGGGGTGGTCAGCCACCACCTCGTCACGGGTCAACAGCACGTCATTGGTGAACAGGCCGCCAAGCGCGGCCCGTGTGCTTGCGGGGTCGTGGAAGTCCTGCAGCACGAAACCCCAGCCCTCGCGCACCAGCCGGCCGGCAAACGGCTCCACCGTCATCAGTGCCTGCACTGTGCCGCTGGCCAACATGGCGCGCTGGTTGGCGTAGTTTTCGCTCACGGCCATGAAGCGCACGCGCTTGGGCTCTACCCCCGCCTGCTGCAGCAGGAAGTCGGCCAGCAGGTGCGACGTGGCGCGGCCGTCCACGGTGCGGCCCTCCACGCCGATCACCCGCCCGGCCAGGTCCTGCACCTTCTCCACCCGGCCGCGCAGCCCGGCCTGCACCACCAGGGTGTAGGCCGGCACCTGGGTCAGCGGCGCCAGCGCCTGCAGCGGCTTGCCCTTGGCCCGCCGCACCGCGGCCGAGGGCAAGCCGGCAGCGGCAAAGTCCACCTCGCCCGCCTGCAAGGCGTGCAGCGCCAGCGGGCCGCCACCAACGGGGCGCAGCGTCAGCGCCAGCCCCTCCTGCCGGTCCGCCCCGAGCTTGGGCGCCAGCAGCAGCGGCAGGTAGGGCAGGCAGCCCGGGCCAGGCACGGCAATGGTGGTGGGGCGCAACGCGGGCGCAGGCGCAGGTGCCGCCTGCAGCCGGCCAACCGCGCCAACGGCAGCGGTCCAGAGCCCGGACCGGAGCAGTAATCGCCTGCGCTCTCTCATGGCCACTCCCTTGCGGTTTGCGCGGATGTCGCGTGGAGCGCGCAGATTACCCGAGTTCCCGGCCTCCAACCAGTCGGGACATGCATGGTTTTTGTGGCCACTGGACGGTGGCCCCGCGTGGCGTAAGCGGCCGCTTACTGCGTACCGAAAATACGGTCGCCCGCGTCGCCCAGGCCGGGCAGGATGTAGCCGTGGTCGTTGAGCTCGCGGTCGATGGCGGCGGTGTAGACCGGCACGTCCGGGTGCTCCTTGTAGAGCGTGTTGATGCCCTCGGGGCATGTCAGCAGGCAGAGGAACTTGATGGACTTCGGCTTGCACTGTTTCAGGCGCGCCACCGCGGCGGCGGCCGAGTTGCCGGTGGCCAGCATGGGATCGACCACCACGATGTCGCGCTCTTCCATGTTCTTGGGCATCTTGAAGTAGTACTCCACGGCTTGCAGCGTCTGCGGGTCGCGGTACAGGCCCACATGGCCGACGCGCGCGCCCGGCACCACCGACAGCACGCCGTCCAGGATGCCGTTGCCGGCGCGCAGGATGCTGGCGAACACCAGCTTCTTGCCGTCGATCACCTTGCCGGTCATGGTCTCCAGCGGGGTTTCGATCTGCACGTCCTGCAGCGGCATGTCGCGACAGACCTCGTAGATCATCAGCGCGGCCAGTTCGTTGAGCAGGCGGCGGAAGCTGCTGGTGCTGGCCTCCTTCTTGCGCATCAGGGTCAGCTTGTGCTGCACCAGCGGGTGGTCGATGAGATGGACGTTGGCGCGGGCGGCCGGGTCAATCGGGATCATGGCGCTTACTTTCGCTCGGGATGATGAATGGATGGCTGTTGGCCCGTATTGTCGCGCGGGTCCGCCCGCTGTGCCTGGCACGAGGAATGCTTTAGCATCGCCGCACCAAACAACCCGGAGAAAAACAATGCCCTTGTTCCAATGGACTGAAAAACAAGCCGAGGTTCTGCAGCAAGGCGGGGTGATCGGCCCCGACGAGCGCCTGCCCTGGCCGCAAACCGCCGTCATGGGCGTGCAGCACGTGATCGCCATGTTCGGCGCCACCGTGCTCGCGCCCATCCTGATGGGCTTCGACCCCAACATCGCCATCCTGATGAGCGGCATCGGCACGCTGATCTTCTTCTTCATCACCGGCGGCAAGGTGCCGAGCTACCTGGGCTCGAGCTTTGCCTTCATCGGCGTGGTGATCGCCGCAACCGCCTTTGCCGGCAAGGGACCGAATGCCAACATCGGCGTCGCTCTGGGCGGCATCATCGCCTGCGGCGTCGTCTACACCCTGATCGGTTTCGTGGTGCAGGCCATCGGCACCGGCTGGATCGAGCGCTTCATGCCGCCGGTGGTCACCGGCGCCGTGGTGGCCGTGATCGGCCTGAACCTGGCCGGCATTCCGGTAAAGAACATGGCGGCCAGCAACTTCGATTCCTGGATGCAGCTCGTCACCTTCGTCAGCGTCGGCCTGGTGGCGGTGCTCACGCGCGGCATGGTGCAACGCCTGCTCATTCTGGTGGGCCTGATCGTCGCCAGCATCATCTACGCCGTGCTCACCAACGGCCTGGGCCTGGGCAAGCCGCTCGACCTGTCGGGCGTGATGAACGCCGCCTGGTTCGGCCTGCCGAACTTCGCGGCGCCGGTGTTCGAGGCCAACGCCATGCTGCTGATCGCCCCGGTGGCCATCATCCTGGTGGCCGAGAACCTGGGCCACATCAAGGCCGTGACCGCCATGACCGGCAAGAACCTCGACCAGTACATGGGCCGGGCCTTCATCGGTGACGGCGTAGCCACCATGGTCAGCGGCGCCGCCGGCGGCACCGGTGTCACCACCTACGCCGAGAACATCGGCGTCATGGCCGCCACCAAGATCTACTCCACCGCCATCTTCGTCGTTGCTGCGCTGCTGGCCGTGCTGCTGGGCTTCAGCCCCAAGTTCGGCGCCGTGATCCAGGCCATCCCGCTGCCGGTGATGGGCGGCGTGTCCATCGTGGTCTTCGGCTTGATTGCCGTGGCCGGCGCCAAGATCTGGGTCGACAACAAGGTGGACTTCAGCGACAACAAGAACCTGATCGTCGCCGCCGTCACGCTGGTGCTGGGCACCGGTGACTTCACGCTCAAGTTCGGCCAGTTCGCCCTGGGCGGTATCGGCACCGCCACCTTCGGCGCCATCCTGCTGTACGCGCTGCTGAACCGCCAGCGCTGATTGCGACAC
>JAYRLJ010000319.1:0-3801 GCA_041905305.1 Hylemonella sp.
GGCAACCCCGACACGCAACCGGGCGTGGACATGGTCATCGGCCCCGGCACGGAGATCATCAGTTGCGAAGGCAACATCGTCACCGCCGGCGGCATCGACACCCATATCCACTTCATCGCCCCGCAGCAGATCGAAGAGGCGCTGTGCAGCGGTGTCACCACCATGATCGGCGGCGGCACGGGTCCTGCCACCGGCACCTTTGCCACCACCTGCACGCCCGGGCCGTGGAACATTGAACGCATGCTGCAGGCGGCCGACGCCTTTCCGATGAACCTGGGCTTCCTCGGCAAGGGCAACGCGGCCCTGCCGGGCGCGCTGCGCGAGCAGATCGCGGCCGGCGCCATCGGCCTGAAGCTGCACGAAGACTGGGGAACGACACCGGCGGCGATCGACAACTGCCTGAACGTGGCAGAAGAAACCGACACCCAGGTCGCCATCCACACCGACACGCTCAACGAGAGCGGTTTCGTGGAAGACACGGTGGCGGCCTTCAAGGGCCGCACCATCCACACCTTCCACACCGAAGGCGCGGGCGGCGGCCATGCGCCCGACATCCTGAAGGTGGTGGGCGAGGCCAATGTGCTGCCCTCCTCCACCAACCCGACGCGGCCCTACACGGTGAACACGCTGGACGAACACGTGGACATGCTGATGGTATGCCACCACCTCGACCCGGCGATTGCCGAAGACCTGGCCTTTGCCGAAAGCCGCATCCGCAAGGAGACCATCGCCGCGGAAGACATCCTGCATGACCTGGGCGCCATCAGCATGTTCAGCTCCGACTCGCAGGCCATGGGCCGCGTGGGCGAAGTGATCATCCGCACCTGGCAGACCGCGCACAAGATGAAGCTGCAGCGCGGCAAGCTGCCGGGCGACAGCGATCGCCACGACAACGCGCGCATCAAGCGCTACCTGGCCAAGTACACCATCAACCCGGCCATCGCCCACGGCATCAGCCACGAAGTGGGCAGCATCGAAGTGGGCAAGTGGGCCGACCTGGTGGTGTTCAAGCCCGCCTTCTTCGGCATCAAGCCGGCGCTCATCCTCAAGGGCGGTTTCATCGCCATGGCGGCCATGGGCGACCCGAATGCCAGCATCCCCACGCCGCAGCCGGTGCACTACCGGCCCATGTTCGGCGCCTTTGGCGGCGCCATTGCACAGACCTCGCTCACCTTCGTCTCGCAGGCCGGCATCGCGGCCGACATCGGCTCGCGCTTCGGCCTGTCCAAGCGCTTGGCCGCGGTGAAGAACATCCGCGGCGTGGGCAAGAAAGACATGATCCACAACAGCTACGCGCCACGCATGGAAGTGGATGCGCAGACCTATGTGGTGCGCGCCGACGGCCAGCTGCTCACCTGCGAGCCGGCGGTGAGCCTGCCCATGGCGCAACGCTACTTCCTGTTCTGACCATGCTCCAGGTGTCCAGACTCCTCCCCCGCGGCCAGGGCCTGGCCGCACCGCTGCTCAAGCGCGCCGCCACGGTTGAGCTCGACTGGGACGTGCGCCAGAAAAGCCGCTTCGGTGCCACCGACAGCCAGGGGCGCGCGCTCGCTATCTTCCTGCCGCGCGGCACCGTGGTGCGTGGCGGCGACGTGCTGGTGGCCGAAGACGGCTCGCTCATCCGTGTCATCGCCGCGCCGCAGCCGGTGCTGCACATCACGGCCTGCGCCGAACACGGCAGCCCCTTTGACCTGACCCGCGCCGCCTACCACCTGGGCAACCGTCACGTGCCCATCGAGCTGCAGCCCGACCACCTGAAGATCGAACCCGACCACGTACTGGCCGACATGCTGCGCGCCATGCACCTGACCGTGGTGGAAACACAGGCCGCCTTCGAGCCCGAGGGCGGTGCTTACGGGCAAGGCGGAGGCCACGGCGGGGGCCACGGCCATGGGCATGGCCACGCGCATGCTCACGATCACTCGCATGACCACCATGGCCACGATCTTGGACACGACCACGGTCACACCCACTGACACGGCGCTGCCGGCCGCCAGCCTGCTGCAGCTGATCTGGCTGGCCTCACCGGCCCTGCCGGTGGGCGGATTTTCATACTCAGAAGGGCTTGAAGCCGGCGTGGACAGTGCGCGAGTCGCTACAGAAAAAGAAGCATCCGACTGGCTGGCCGATCAGCTGCACCTGACGCTGGCCCGCGCCGACCTGCCCGTGCTGGCGCACGCCGTGGCCGCCTGGCGCGCGGATGACCAGCCCCAGCTGCAGGCGCTCAACCGTTGGCTGCTGCAGACGCGAGAGACGCACGAGCTGCGGCTGCAGACGGTGCAGATGGGCCGCTCGCTGGTGGAGTGGCTGCGCAACCACGACGGCATCGCCCCGGCCCAGCTGCAGGCCTGCGCCGCGCTGGAACCGGCCTACCCGCTGGCCTTTGCGCTGGCCGCCGCCAGCACCCAGGCCCCCGTGCGCGACTGCCTGCTGGCCTACGCCTTTGGCTGGGCCGAGAACATGATGCAGGCCGCCATCAAGGCCGTGCCGCTGGGGCAGAGCGCCGGCCAGCGCATCTTGGCGCGGCTGGCGGCCGAGATCCCGGCCGCCGTCGAACAGGCCTGCACCCTGCCGCAGAAAAGCTGGCAGGCCTTCAGCCCCATGCTGGCCATTCTTTCCAGCCAGCATGAAACCCAATACTCACGTCTGTTCCGCTCCTGACACCATGACGCTGCACCACATCCCGAATCGCACCAAGACCCTGCCGCCGCTGCGCGTAGGCATTGGTGGCCCCGTCGGCTCCGGCAAGACCACGCTGCTGGAAATGCTGTGCAAGACCATGCGCGAGCAGTACGACCTGGTGGCCATCACCAACGACATCTACACCAAGGAAGACCAGCGCCTGCTCACGGTGAGCGGCGCGCTGCCGGCCGAACGCATCATGGGGGTGGAAACCGGCGGCTGCCCGCACACCGCCATCCGCGAGGACGCCTCCATCAACCTGGAGGCCATCGACCGCATGCTGGCCGACTTCCCCGATGCCGACATCGTGTTCGTGGAAAGCGGCGGCGACAACCTGGCCGCCACCTTCAGCCCCGAACTGAGCGACCTCACCATCTACGTCATCGACGTCGCCGCCGGCGAGAAGATCCCGCGCAAGGGCGGCCCGGGCATCACCAAGAGCGACCTCTTCGTCATCAACAAGACCGACCTCGCGCCCTATGTGGGCGCCGACCTGGACGTGATGCGCGCCGACACCGAGCGCATGCGCAAGACCGCGCAAGGCCTCAAGCCGTTCGTGATGACCAACCTCAAGACACTGGCCGGCGTGGACGAGGTGGTGAAGTTCATCGAAACACGCGGGCTGCTCAAGACCTGAAGCCGCGCGCGGCGGCAGGGTGGCCTAGCGGAAGTCCCGGCTGCTGGTGGCCAGCCGGCCCAGCAGCGACGTGAGGTCTTCCAGGTGCCCGGCAATCAGGTGGCACACCGGGCCCTGGCGCTGCCAGGTGCCGTGCACGGCCAGCAGGCGCGCGCCCAGCAGCTCGCGGCGCTGCCGCTCGCGCAGCGCCTTCCACACGATCACCTGCACTGTGCCGGTCTCGTCCTCCAGCGTCACGAACACCACGCCTTTGGCCGTGCCCGGCTGCTGGCGCGTGGTCACCAGGCCGCAGGCCCGCGCCAGCCGGCCGTCAGGCAGGCGGTGCAGTTCTTCGGATGTGAGCAGACGCTGCGCGCGCAGTTGCCCGCGCAGCAGCGCCAGCGGGTGGCGGCGCAGCGTGAGGCCGGTGGCGGCGTAGTCGAACACGATCTCCTCGCCCTCGGGCGCGGCGGGCAGTTCCAGCCAGTCCTCATCCACCGGCG
>JAYRLJ010000320.1:0-3792 GCA_041905305.1 Hylemonella sp.
AGAGACCAGGCGGCGCAGGATGTCTGCGATCTTCATGACCGGCAGAATGCGCCCGGCTTCCTTGACGAGCTCCGGAAAATTTGCCTCCATGGAGGACAGCAGGAACCGCGTCTCCTGAATCCCGATGAACTCGCCGGCGTACTTGCGCAGCACGTGACCGAGATGGCAGGTGAGGATCTGGTTGGCGTCCATGTTGGAGATGCCGACGTCCGCCATTTCCTTGCGGGCCTCAGCCTTGACCCAGACGGCCGGAATCAACGGCAGGAATTGCTTGCCCGTTTCGTAACCGATGTTGAGGTTTTCCAGGTGCACGGGCCGCTCGCGCGCCAGCAGCCAGCCGGGCCGCAGCGTGCCCTGCGCGACCGGGACCTCGGCAATCGAGATGGTGTAGGTTTCCTCCGGCAAGGAGGCGTCATAGCGCAGGCGGATGCCGGGGAACGGGACGCCGAGGTCGAGGTAGAGCGCCTTGCGCAGTTCCAGCAGTTGCTGATTGAGCAGTGCCGGAGCGAGACTTCCCTCCAGATGCGCGGACAGTTGGACCTGCAGGGGTACGGTGGGTGCGAACTCGGCGGAGTCCTTGGCGGAGGAGATGGCCGGCAGGCTGCCGTCGGCATTGGCGGGTGCGGGCTCGCCCTCACCGCCCGCGGCATCGCCCTCGGCGGCCGGACGCCGCGGCATGAGCCACAGCAGGTACCCGACGCCACCCACCAGGACCGACAAAATGACAAAAATGGTGGTCGGCATGCCGGGGATGATCCCCATGAAGGCGGCCACCACGCCGGCAATCATCAAGGCCTTGGGCTGCGCGAGCACCTGGGCGCCGATGTCGCGCCCGATGTTGGAGGGCTTGTTTTCTCCGGACTGCACGCGCGTCACGATCATGCCCGCGCACACCGCGATGAACAGTGCCGGAATCTGGGCGATCAGGCCGTCGCCAATGGTGAGGATGGAGTAGGTCTTGGCGGCTTCCGCGCCGGACATGTCCCGCTGCAGCGTGCCGATCAGCAGGCCGCCGATCAGGTTGACCGCGACGATGATGATGCCGGCGATGGCGTCACCCTTGACGAACTTCATGGCGCCGTCCATTGCGCCGTAGAGCTGGCTTTCTTTCTCTACCAGGCGGCGGCGCCGGCGTGCCTCTTCCATGTTGATGGTGCCGGCACGCATGTCGCTGTCGATGGACATCTGCTTGCCGGGCATGGAGTCCAGCGAGAAGCGGGCTGCGACTTCCGCCACCCGCTCCGCGCCCTTGGTGATGACGATGAACTGGACGATGGTGAGGATCAGGAACACCACCAGACCCACCACCAGATTGCCCCCGACCACGAAGTTGCCGAAGGTGTAGACGATGTGGCCGGCATCCGCCTGCAGCAGGATCAGGCGCGTGGTCGCCACCGAGATGCCGAGCCTGAACAGGGTGGTGATCAGCAGCACCGACGGGAAGCTCGCGAAGGCGAGCGGGGAGGGCAGGTACATCGCGACCATCAGCAAGATGGCGGACAGCGTGATGTTCATGCCGATCAGCACGTCGATCATCCAGGTCGGCAGTGGCAGGATCATCATGAAGATGATTGCCATCAGCATCAGCGCCAGCACGATGTCATTGCGGCTGGTGGCCAGCAGCACCACGCGTTGCAGCGTGCCGGCAATGGATCGATCGGGCTTGGTGGCCATGTTTCTGTCAGTCAGAGCGTTGCGGGCTGTGGGCGCGGACGAAGGCCTGCATGAGGCGCGTGGCCTCTGCGGTCCGGCCGAGGCCGGCTAGGCAGTCAGCGCGCAGCAGGCACGAGGCTGCAGCCGAGCCGCCAGCGGCGTCCAGCCGGTCCAGCGTAGCGAGCGCTGACTCAAACTGCTCCTGGCGCAGTTGCGCCAGGGCCAGGGCCTGCAGATTGCGGGGAAGGTCGGGCTCCAGGGCGTCCAGCAGACCGGTCACGGCTTCTGCCTTGGCGGGCTGACCAGCGTCCAGATAAGTATGGGCAAGCACTTGAATCAACTCCTGATGACGAAAGTCCACGGTGTGTCACGCCGCATAGAGCGACGCCCTGTAGGTGCTTGCGAGCTCACGCAGCGCGAGCTCTTCTTCCAGCACGCGGATGCCGCGTGCCAGCGCTTCGCTGCCGTCTGCCGCAAGGTGCGCTGCGCGGGCGAGGTCAAGGACTTCGGCCAGACCGGCTTCAAAGTTCGAAGGCACGAGCAGGCTGTCGTCCGCGAGACCTTGCAGGGACGCGTGGAGCAGCTGCTGGTCAAATGTGAGCGGGCGCTGGAAGAAGCGGCGTGATTCCTGCTGCGGGCTGGCCAGGGGAAAGAGTTGCGCCCGGCCCGGGAGACCTTCAGCGGGGCTGTCCCGGACGACGGCATCCAGACCTCGGCCGAAGTAGGACGTGCTGGATAAACCTGGGCTTGCGACATCTTGCATCCTTCATTACCTGTTGTAGAGGAACTGCCACCCCGTTTATGTGACAAAGGCAGGTTTTTCGTTCCATCAGGAATCGATGCACTCGTTCAGGTGCCGGGACAGCTGTTGCATGGCGCCATGAATGGCCTGCGGTCCGGTTCCCTGTACCGCCAGCCGCGTGCACAGGACAACGCGTTCGTCTGGCGGCTCGGCTGCCATGGCCACGCGCAAAGCAGGCGCGCCGCTGCGATCCAGCGCGGCCAGCCGCAGCGCCGTGCGCCAGGCCGCGAACGCATCACGCAGAGGCGGAGAGGCCGCATACAGCAGCAGATCATGAAAGGGGCGCTCGGTTTCCTCAATGCAGAAATACGCCCCGGACGGAAGCCCGATGCGCAAGGCCTGGCCATATTCCAAGGGCGGCGCCGCCGCGCCCAGCAGCGCGCAGAACTCCTGCAGCAGTTGCGCGCCCGCTTCGCTCATGGTGACTGAAGCTCCGCGGCGATGGAGGCGTCGAGCGCGCCCTGGGCGGCGCCAAGCAAGGCGTCCCTTTGCGGCGCGTCGGGGAAAACCCCGGGCGGCATGTCGCGCAGCACCTTGCGTACACCGGTCTTGAAGGCGATGCGGGTTTTTGTCTCGCGGGCGTTCCAGCGGTCGGCCATCATTTCGAACAGCATCGCGGACGGGTTGAGCTCCTGCGTCAGCCGGACCAGCTCAAGCAAGAGGTTCGATGCCGGGCGGACCGCCACCTTGGCTTTGAGCGTCAGCAACAGCTGCTGGCACGCCTCCAGTGAGGTAGTGATCACTTCCAGCTGATAGAGATCCTGCGTCAAGGACATGAGACGCACGGAGTCCGTGGACGGGCGCGCGCTGGACATGTCCGCGCCCAGCGCCTTGAGCAGCCAGCCAATGCCGTCCTTCAGTTTTTCACCGGTTCGGCCGCCGAGCTGCCGCATGATCAGGGACAGCGCGTCGGCCAGCGTGGCCTGGCCGATGATCAGGTGCTGATACGTGGCCTGAAACGCCGCCAGCCCCGTCTTGCCACCCCAGCCCAGAGCGGCGGTGGCCGTGTTGAAGTTGGCCAGGATGTTCTGCGCCTTGTCCTTTTCAAGCCGGGCCAGGGCGTTCTCGATCTGCACGACAAAGTGCACAGGCGTCTGTTCCTGATAGCTTGCGGCCAGCGCCAGCTGGAGCAAACCGTATTGCTGCGTCGGGTCCTTGCTGAAAGACTGCGCGGCACGCGTGGGGTCGGCCGCGCCTGAGCGCATCTCGGACACCACGGCTTCGGTGGACTTCTTGCCCTCCCGGTCGTCCGTCGCCTCCATGTAGGCGATGAGTTCAGACGGTTCGATCAGTTCATTGCGCGTCTCGCCCTCAATGATGTGCTCGCTGTGCAGGCG
>JAYRLJ010000321.1:0-3758 GCA_041905305.1 Hylemonella sp.
TGCGACTGTCGTTTGCGACAGCGGATGTGGCGAAGATCGAGGAGGGTGTGAAGCGCTTGGGGCAGGCGATCTAGCAAGAAGGCCACTGCGGAGGGCGCCAGGTGAGCAAGGCAGTGCGCCCGTCGCAAAGCCGATCAGCGCCGACCAAGCCCGAGTCCTCATGACTGCCACCCTTACGACTTCTCAATCAGGCGTGGCGCCGTACCCGCACCTGCTGGCGCCTCTCGACCTCGGCTTCACCCAGCTGAAGAACCGCGTGCTCATGGGCTCCATGCACACCGGGCTGGAGGACGGGCGCGACCTGAGCCAATTGGCGGCCTACTTTCGCGAGCGGGCGGAAGGTGACGTGGCGCTGATGGTCACCGGCGGCTTTGCGCCCAACGTCGCAGGTTGGATCAAGCCCTTTGCCGGCATGCTGGCCACCTCGGGCGCGGCGCGCCGGCACCAGGTGGTGACGCGTGCGGTGCACGAGGCCGGCGGCAAGATCGCGCTGCAGATCCTGCACACCGGGCGCTACGCCTACCACCCGCTGGCGGTGGCGCCCTCAAGCATCAAGTCGCCCATCTCGCCGTTCAAGCCTTTCGAGCTCTCCGCACGCGGCGTGGAGCGGCAAATCCGCGCTTTCGTCAACTGCGCCGTCAAGGCCCGCGAGGCGGGCTACGACGGCGTCGAGATCATGGGCTCCGAGGGCTATTTCATCAACCAGTTCCTGGCGCGGCACACGAACCAGCGCGATGATGAATGGGGTGGCGACTACAGCCAGCGCATGCGCCTGCCGCTGGAGATCGTGGCCCGCACGCGCGAGGCGGTGGGGCCGGACTTCATCCTCATCTACCGCCTGTCCATGATCGACCTGGTGCCCGGCGGCAGCGCCTGGGACGAGGTGGTGACCCTGGGCAAGGCGGTGGCGCAGGGCGGCGCAACGATCATCAACACCGGCATCGGCTGGCACGAAGCGCGCGTGCCCACCATTGCCACCAGCGTGCCGCGCGCGGCGTTTGCCTGGCTGACGCAGAAGATGAAGGCTGAGTTTGCCGCCGTTGGCATCGCTACGCCGCTGGTGACCTCCAACCGCATCAACACGCCCGAGGTGGCTGAACAACTGCTGGCCGAGGGCTGTGCCGACATGGTGTCCATGGCCCGGCCGCTGCTGGCCGACCCATACTTCGTGAAGAAAGCCGCGCAAGGTCGCGCGGACGAGATCAACACCTGCATTGCCTGCAACCAGGCCTGCCTGGACCACATCTTCGAGCGCAAGGTGGCCAGCTGCCTGGTCAACCCCCGCGCCTGCCAGGAGACCGAACTGGTGTTCCGCCCCGTGGTGCGGCGCCAGCGCATCGCCGTGGTGGGCGCTGGCCCGGCCGGCGTGACCGCGGCCACGCTGGCGGCCGAGCGTGGGCATGAGGTGCATCTGTTTGATGCGGCAGCCGAGATCGGTGGCCAGCTCAACATGGCCAAGGTAGTGCCGGGCAAGGAGGAATTCCACGAGATGCTGCGCTACTTTGCCCGCCGCATCCAGACCACCGGCGTGCAACTGCACCTGGGCCGCACGGTGCAGGCGGCCGATCTGCAGGGCTTCGACGCCGTGGTGGTGGCCACTGGCGTGACGCCGCGCAACCCGCAGATCCCTGGGCAAGACCACCCCAAGGTGCTGAGCTACATCGACGTGCTGCGGCATCGGAAGCAGGTGGGTCGGCGTGTGGCCATCATCGGCGCCGGCGGCATCGGCTTCGACGTCGCCGAGTACTTGGTGAACGATGGCCACACCACCGCGCTGGACCTGCCGGCCTGGCAGGCCGAATGGGGCGTCACCGACCCGGCGCTGGCCCCCGGCGGCCTGCGCCCGGAGGGGCCGCAGCCCATACCGCCGGCCCGCGAGGTGACGCTGCTACAGCGCAAAGTCGGCAAGCTGGGCGAGGGCCTGGGCAAGACCACCGGCTGGATCCACCGCGCCGCGCTGAAGATGAAGCAGGTACGCATGATCGGCGGGGTGAACTACGAGCGCATCGGTGCGTTTACCGAAGGGACGGCGGAGAAATGGGGCCTGTTGATCAGCTACGGCAAGGATCGCGAAAACCCGACCTGGCTGCCGTGCGACACCGTGGTGCTGTGCACCGGCCAACTGCCGCTGCGCACACTGGCCGACGAGCTGCAAGCCTTGGGCAAGACGGTGCACCTGATCGGCGGTGCACTGGATGCGGGTGAACTCGACGCCAAGCGCGCCATCAACCAGGCGGCATGGCTGGCGGCGCAGCTCTGAGCTGGGCAGGTACTGCCGGATGCACGCGGTTTGAGATATATCAGTGCAGTTTCGGGTGCTGTTGCGGATACTTGGCGCCGCACACGTTATCCAGATCATCTGCCATGTCATCCAGCCGTCTGCAGGCGTTCCTGCAAATCCTCCTTGCTCTCGTGGCCCTCTTGTTCGGCGCCGCCACGCTGCTGGCCGGCGGGCGGGTGCTGGGCGGGGCGGATCCCGGCTATGTCGTGTACCAGCCGCTGCTGCTCTACAACACCGGCATGGGCCTGGCGTACGTCGGTACGGCGTTCCTGATCTGGCGCCAACTGCCGCGCGCCATGTCGGCCAGCCTGACGATCGTCTGTCTGAACCTGTTTGTCCTGATCGGCGTGGGCTACCTGCTGCAGGCCGGGGAGGGCGTGGCGGAGCAGAGCTTCCAGGCCATGGTGCTGCGCACCGGGGTATGGCTGGCGCTGCTGGTGGGCGTGGCCTGGCTGCTGAAGCGCCGCATCCGGGTGGCCTGACGCGCCGGCTGAGGTCAACGGGGCCTTTGCCCCTTGAGGTGCTTGGTCTTCAGCCGTGCCTGCACGGCTTCGCCCTGCAATTCACGCAGGGCGTCGCTGGCAATCCAGCGCGCCGGGCGCGAGCCCTGTTGCCGAATGCGCTGCGCGGTGGCGATGGCCGCTGCATTCAGCGTCAGGTTGCGTTTGCCGATGTTGCGCAGCGCCCAGTTGACGGCCTTCTTCACGAAATTGCGTTCGTCGTTGGCGGCAGCTTCGATCAGCGGCAGGCAGGCCAGAAACGCACCGTCATCGGCCTGCTTGTCGTGCACGGCCAGCGTGGCCAGCAGGGCGAAGGCGGCGCGGCGCACGAATTCATCACGCCGCCCCGCCCAGACCTGAACCTTGCGCCAGGCCCAGGGCGAGCCCAGAAAGGCGCTGCCACAGACCTGGTCGCACACATCCCACGATTCAAAGTCCCGTGCCCAGGCATCCATTTGGCGTGCGGTCAGGCGCTCCGGCTCGGTCACCAGGCCGGCAACGATGCGCGCCTCCGGGATACCGGTGTCCCACAAGGCCAAGGCCAGCGTACGGTCGCTTCCCAAGGTACGCGCGATACGCCGGATGGCCGGTATGGAAACGCCAAGCCGCTGCTCGCCCGTGATGCCGAAGCGAGCCAAGCCGGGTACCTGTTCCGGGCGGGCGGTCTGGTGCAGCAGGGCGAGGGCTGCGGGTAGGCGTACGCACGACATGGCGAATATCGCCTGGATGGGCTTGCTCAAGGCGAGCGATGCAGGCGCGGCGCGGACAGCAGGGCGAGGTTTTCCTCAATGGCCACGTCCACGTCACGCCAGCGGCCGGTCACCTTGGCGGCGGCAATGGTGGCCTGCAGTTGCTTGAGGTCTTTCACGCTCGGCGCCACCTTGATCTGGGCAATGGCCGCCGATGTGTTGCCGACCTTGAGCAACGCAAACACCTTGCCCGGCCATTCGCTTGTCTTTGCCATGGTTTCACCTCTC
>JAYRLJ010000012.1:0-24350 GCA_041905305.1 Hylemonella sp.
GCAGCCGCGAGGCCGCGTAGAGCGGGAAGCAGATCTGGCGTTCGAGCAGCAGGTCGTCGGTGGTCGGCATGAGGGTTGTTCGGAAAATGGCGCCGGGGCCGGTTCGGGGTCTATTGTTTCAGGAATGCGCCGCCTTGGGGCTGCCCTGGCACGGTCATTGCTCATCCTGGTGCATGAGCGCCCCTACCCTGTCGCCGTCTGCCCGCCGCCACACGCCGGACGATCCGCTGTGGCAGCACCAGCTTGAACTGCTGCTGGATTCCACGGGCGAGGGTGTGTTCGGCATCGACCTGGACGGCCACTGCACTTTCATCAACCGCGCGGGCGCGCGCATGCTGGGCTGGTCGCCGGACGAGGTGCTGGGCAGCAACATGCATGAGTTGACGCACCACTCCCACGCCGACGGCCGTGCCTACCCGGCGCAGGACTGCCCGATCTTCAACGCGTTCCGCCAGGGCCTGCCCTGCCGCATCGATGCCGAGGTGTTCTGGCGCCGGGATGGCCAGCCCTTCCCGGTCGAATACTCCAGCTATCCGCTCATCGACGCCGGCGTGGTGCGCGGCGCGGTGGTCACGTTCATCGACATCACCGAACGTCGGCGCGCCGCCGAAGCGCTGCAGCGCGCCCACGACGAACTGGAGCAGCGCGTCGAGGAGCGCACCCGTGCGCTCTCGGTGGCGCTGGGCCAGTTGCGCGAGCTGGCGGCCTATTCCGAGAAAGTGCGGGAGGACGAACGTACCCGCATTGCCCGCGAGGTGCATGACGAACTCGGCAGCCTGCTGGTGGCGCTGAAGATGGACGTCAACTGGATGGACAAGCGCCTGGCCGAACAACAGCAGCGCACACCCAACGAGGCGGAAGCCATGCGCACGCGGCTGCGCTGCAAGTGCCAGAACATGAGCCGCTTGATCGAGAACGCGGTCGACAACGTCGGGCGCATCATCACCGACCTGCGCCCCAGCATCCTCGACCACCAGGGCCTGTGGGCGGCGCTGGAGTGGCAGGCGCACGACTTTGCCCAGTCGGCCGAGCTGGCGCTGGATTGGGCCATGCAGGGCACCGACGACGTACAGTTGCCGGAGCCGATGGCCATGGCCGTGTTCCGCATCTTTCAGGAGATGCTGAGCAACGTGGGTCGCCATGCGCAGGCCAACGCGCTGGTGGTGCGGATCGGCGTCGCGCAGGGCGAGCTGGCGATCACGGTGCAGGACAACGGCCGCGGTGCACCGGCGAAGGCTTTCGACGCCCCCACCGCCTACGGCGTGCTGGGCATGCGCGAGCGGGCGCGCCATTTTGGTGGCCGCCTTGAAATCACAAGCAAAATCGGCCGTGGAACCATGTTCCACCTTCGCATGCCGCTACGGAATGCATAGCATGATCCGTTTGCTCATCGGCGACGATCACCGCATCGTGCGCGAAGGACTCAAACAGGTGCTGGCCGATGCACCAGATGTGTGCGTCGTCGCCGAGGCCACCAGCGGGCCGGAGGTGCTGGACCAGGTGCAGATCCAGGGGGCCGCAGACGGCCTGGACCTGGTGCTGCTCGACATTGCCTTGCCGGGTCTGGACGGACTGGAGGTGCTGCAGCGCCTGCGGCATGACCATCCCGCCTTGCCGGTGCTGATGCTCAGTACCTATCCAGAGAACCAGTACGCAGTGCGGTGTCTCAAGCTCGGCGCGGGCGGCTACCTGAACAAGAGCGCCGACCCGGACGACATGCTGGCGGCCGTGCGCAAGGTGGCGGCCGGTGGGCGCTACGTGACGCCTGCCACCGCCGAGGCACTGGCGGCCGCGGTCGGCGCCGGCGCGCCGGGCGGGGGTGGCTTGCAGGCCCTGTCGCACCGTGAGCACCAGGTGTTTCGCCTCCTGGTCAGCGGCCACAGCGTGAGCGAGATTGGTGCACAGCTCAAGCTGGCGTCCAACACGGTGAGCACCTACCGCGCCCGCATTCTGGAAAAGACCGGCGCGCGCAACGACGTCGAGCTGGCCCTGCTGGCCGAACGGCACGCGCGCGGCGCCTGAAACCGGCTTCGGCGGCCGTTGCTGTAGGGCTGCCACTACACGACGTCGGGCCGGCTGCAACGAAATGCGGTAAGCGCCGCTGGCGGCCACAAACTGGCCCGGCCCTTGCGTAGGAGCAGGTATTGCAACTCAACTCACGAGGTGATGCCATGACCCAGTACTTCGACCCCTATGACGCCGACCGCCCCCTGATGCTCAAGTGCAGCTGCGGCCGTGACCACACCGTGGCCGAGCACCAGCAGGAGATGGCGGCCGCCCAGGCTGTGACCGAACTCAAGCGCCGCAGCGAGACGGCCGAGTTCGAGGCCTACAGCAACGAGTTCATCGAAGCCACCCTGGTCAAGGCCATCTTCCCGCAGGACGCGGTGCGTCGCCGCTTCCTGCGCGCCGTGGGCAAGAGCACGGCCATGGCCGCCATTGCCAGCGTGCTGCCGGTGGCCAGCCTGCAGGCCATGGCCCAGGAGAAGGGCGCGCTGGAGAAGAAGGACCTGAAGATCGGCTTTATCCCGATCACCTGCGCCACGCCGCTGATCATGGCGCACCCGCTGGGCTTCTACCGCCAGCAGGGCCTGAACGTCGAGGTGACCAAGACGGCCGGCTGGGCGCTGATCCGCGACAAGATGATCAACAAGGAGTACGACGCCACGCACTTCCTGAGTCCCATGCCGCTGGCCATCTCGCTCGGCCTGGGCTCGAACGCCACGCCGATGAATGTGGCCACGATCCAGAACGTCAACGGCCAGGCCATCACGCTGGCGCTCAAGCACAAGACCAACCGTGACCCGAAGAACTGGAAGGGCTTCAAGTTCGCCATTCCCTTCGAGTACAGCATGCACAACTTCCTGCTGCGCTACTACCTGGCTGAGGCCGGCATCAACCCCGACACGGACGTGCAGATCCGCGTCGTACCGCCGGCCGAGATGGTGGCCAATCTGCGGGCCGGCAACATCGACGGCTTCCTCGGCCCCGATCCGTTCAACCAGCGCGCGGTGTATGAGGAGGTGGGCTTCATCCACGTGCTGACCAAGGACCTGTGGAACGGCCACCCCTGCTGTGCCTTCGGCACCAGCACCGAGTTCATCCAGAAGAACCCGAACAGCTTTGCCGCGCTCTACCGCGCCGTGCTCACGGCTGCCGCCATGGCACGCGACGCGAAGAACCGCGAGCTGATCGCCAAGGTGATCGCGCCGGCGCAGTACCTGAACCAACCCGAAGTGGTGCTCAACCAGGTGCTGACCGGCAAGTTTGCCGACGGCCTGGGCAACATCCAGAACGTGCCCGACCGTGCCGACTTCGACCCCATGCCCTGGCAGAGCATGGCGGTGTGGATGCTCACGCAAATGCAGCGCTGGGGCTACATCAAGGGCGACGTCAACTACAAGCAGATCGCCGAGAAGGTGTTCCTGCTGACCGACGCCAAGAAGCACATGAAGGCACTGGACCAGAAGGTGCCCGAGGGCGCCTACCCCAAGTTCAAGATCATGGGCCGTGAGTTCGACGCCGCCAAGGCGGCCGAGTACGCGAAGAGCTTTCCCATTCACAAAGCGTGACATGGAACACCCCCAGGCTTCGCGCACTTCGTGTCGCTGCGCCCCCCCCCTTGCAGGGGGCAACGCCAGCGGCCCGGCGAAGCCGGTTCCACGGCGTTCCACGAAGGAGTAACTGACATGACTACATCACGCACGCTGCAGCTCAAGGCCGCCCTGCTGTCGGCGCTGATCTTCCTGACGCTGCTGGGCATCTGGTACGTCGCTACCGCGTCCTCCGGGGCGGGCGGCGCGGCGGCGGCCATGACGCCCGAGCAGATCGAGTACGCCAAGATGATGGGCAAGGAAGTCGGCGCGACCAAGAGCGGTGGCTTCCCGACGCTGGGCCAGATGGGCAGCACCGTCTGGGGCCACCTGGCCAACCCGTTCTACGACAACGGCCCCAACGACAAGGGCATCGCCATCCAGCTGGCGCACTCGCTGGGCCGCGTCGGCCTGGGCTTTGCGCTGGCCTGCCTGGTGGCGATTCCGCTCGGCTTCATCATCGGCATGTCGCCGCTGCTGCGCCGCGCCTTCGATCCCTTCATCCAGGTGCTCAAGCCCATCAGTCCGCTGGCGTGGATGCCGCTGGCGCTCTACACCATCAAGGACTCCTCGGTGTCGGGCATCTTCGTCATCTTCATCTGCTCGGTCTGGCCCATGCTGGTCAACACCGCCTTCGGCGTGGCCTCGGTCAAGCGCGACTGGCTCAACGTGGCCAGCACGCTGGAGGTCAACCCGCTGCGCCGCGCCTTCCTGGTCATCCTGCCGGCGGCCGCGCCGACCATCCTGACCGGCATGCGCATCAGCATGGGCATTGCCTGGCTGGTGATCGTGGCCGCCGAGATGCTGGTGGGCGGCACGGGCGTCGGCTACTTCGTCTGGAACGAGTGGAACAACCTGTCGCTGACCAACGTGATCTTCGCCATCCTGGTGATCGGCGTGGTCGGCATGCTGCTCGACCTGGCCTTCGGCCAGCTGCAGAAGGCGGTGACCTATGTGGAGTGAAGTTCCCTCGCGCCTGGCCACGCCGGTGTCCCCGGCCCCCAGCTTGCCCCAACGAAAGGTATCCCCCGTGGACGGTTTCCTCAAGATCGAAAAGCTCAGCAAGGCCTACCAAGCTGCCAAGCCGGTGTTTGCCGATGTCTCCTTCACGCTGGAGCGCGGCGAGTTCGTCTGCGTCATTGGCCATTCCGGCTGCGGCAAGACCACCATCCTCAACGTGCTGGCCGGGCTGGACACGGCCAGCGGCGGTCACGTCTTCATGGACGGGCGCGAAGTCGTCGGTCCCAGCCTGGACCGCGGCGTGGTGTTTCAGGGCCATGCGCTGATGCCCTGGCTGACGGTGCGGCAGAACATCGCGTTCGCCGTCAAGTCGCGCTGGCCCGAGTGGCCGGCGGCCAAGGTGAATGTGCAGGTGGAGAAGTTCGTCGCCATGGTGGGCCTGAGCCACGCCATCGACAAGAAGCCCAGCCAGCTGTCCGGCGGCATGAAGCAGCGCGTGGGCATTGCGCGCGCCTTCTCCATCCAGCCCAAGATGTTGCTGCTCGACGAGCCCTTCGGCGCGCTCGATGCGCTGACGCGCGGCACCATCCAAGACGAGCTCATGACCATCGTGCGCCAGACACAGCAGACGGTGTTCATGATCACGCACGACGTGGACGAGGCCATCCTGCTGGCTGACCGCATCTTGCTCATGAGCAACGGCAGCGAAACCGCCAACGGCTACGTGCCCGGGGGCATTGCGGAGGAAGTAGTCAACCCGCTGCCGCGCGAGCGCACACGTGCCGGCCTGCACCACCTGCCCGGCTACTACGAGCTGCGCAACCACATCGTCGATTTCCTGGTCACGCGCGCCGTCGCGCACTGACCTGGCCTCTTTCCACCATCAACTCAACAACGGAGTCCACCATGAACCGCAACGACGTTACCGAAAAGATCATCGCCACCAAGGTGTCCAAGGGCATCAAATGGGAAGACGTGGCCAAGAAGGTCGGCCTGTCCAAGGAGTGGGTCACCGCCGGCTGCCTGGGCCAGATGACCTTCGACGAAAAGCAGGCCAAGACCCTCGGCAAGATCTTCAGCCTGAATGCCGAAGAGATCAAATGGCTGCAGGTCGTGCCCTACAAGGGCTCGCTGCCCTCGCAGGTGCCGACCGACCCGCTGATCTACCGCTGGTACGAGATCGTCAACGTCTACGGCACCACCATCAAGGAGCTGATCCACGAGGAGTTCGGCGACGGCATCATGAGCGCCATCGACTTCAGCATGGACATCGTGCGCCAGCCCGATCCCAAGGGCGACCGCGTCAACGTGGTGCTGTCGGGCAAGTTCCTGCCCTACAAGCAGTACTGAGTGGCCATGGAGCCGAAGCCGCCGCTGCCACCGTTCACGCCGGAGACCGCAGCCCAGAAGGTGCGGCTGGCCGAAGACGCCTGGAACTCGCGCGACCCGGATCGCGTGGTGCTGGTCTACACCGAAGACACGCGCTGGCGCAACCGCGCCGAGTTCCCGGTCGGTCGCGATGCGGTGCGCGCCTTCTTGCAGCGCAAGTGGGCGCGCGAGCTGGACTACCGCTTGATCAAGGAGCTGTGGGCCTGCGGCGACAACCGCATTGCCGTGCGCTTTGCCTACGAATGGCATGACGACAGCGGCCAGTGGTACCGCTCCTATGGCAACGAGAACTGGGAGTTCAACGCCCAGGGCTACATGCAGCGCCGCTTTGCCAGCATCAATGACTTGCCGATCCGGGCCGAGGAGCGCAAGTTCTTCTGGCCGCTTGGGCGGCGGCCGGACGATCACCCGGGCTTGAGCGAGCTCGGCCTGTAAGGTGCGCCGCGTGGCTCAGTAGTGCGGCGGCAGTTCGTCGCGCAGGCTGGCCAGCACCGGCGTGCTGCCCTCGGGCAACTGGCGGCGCAGACCGGCCACCTCGCGCAGCAGCAGGTCGATCTGCTGCTGTTGCCGGTAGATGGCTTGGTTGAGCTGGTCGATCTGGTCCTCGGCGTAGCTGGCCTTGATCTCCAGCTCGGTCAGGCGGCTGTCGGTGGTGTCGGGTGTGTCTGCCATGGCTCTATTGGAACCCAATTCCGTGCGGATGCCGAGGCACTGGCGTCCCCAGTAACCCCACGCCGGCCCTTGGTTTGCGGGCGGCCTTCACGCCCTTTACGCTGTCACCCTAGCATCGAGGCCATCTGAGATGCGATGGAGGCGCGATGACCCAGCGGCGACAACTGATCCAGGTCGGTCTGGCGGCGGCGCTGCCGCTGATGTATGGGGGCGGGCGGGCTGCTGAGCCCGACGTGGCTGCGCTGTTGCGCCAGGGCGGCGTGGGGGCAGCGTTTCGCCATGCGCTGGCGCCTGGCACCTTTGACCCACCGGGCTTTCGTGTCGAGGACTGCCGCACGCAGCGCAACCTGAGTGAGGACGGGCGGGCGCAGGCGCGTGCCATCGGCCGCTGGTTCCAGGCCCAGGGCCTGCAGCCGGCGCGGGTCCGCTCCAGCCCCTGGTGCCGCTGCCTGGACACGGCGCGCCTGGCCTTCGGTCAGGCCGAGGCCTGGGCTGCGCTGGGGTCCCCGCACGGTGCCAGGGAGACCACCAACGCCGCGCACCTGGGTGAACTGCGCCAGGCGCTGGCGGCGGTCACGCAGCAGCGCGGGCGCTTCGAGGTCTGGGTCACGCACATGTTCGTGCTGTCGGCGCTGGTCGACACCAACACCGATTCCGGCGAAGGCCTGCTGCTGCGTGCCGAGGCCGGTACCGTGCGCGTGCTGGCGCGGCTGCCGCGCGTGGGTTGAGCGCGCTGGCAGTTCAGTGCACCACCGGCCAGCCCGCCAGCCCTTGCAGTTGCTGCAGCAGGCGTGCACCGGCCACGTCCAGGGTGCTGTCGTTGCGTACCTCCAGTACATCGGGGGCGGCCGGCAGCGCATGTTCCAGCGCGCGTTGCACCCGGGCCTCCACCACCTCGGCGCTTTCGCGCCCGCGTGCCAGCAGGCGCTCGCGCAAGGTCTGCGCGCTGGCGGTGATGTGCAGCACGGTCAAGCCCGGGTAGTGCGCACGTGCTTGCGGCAGGTAGGCGCGCGAGCCGTTGAGCATCACCCAGTGGTTCGCCGCCAACGGCGCCAACTCACGGTGGCGCACACCGTAGCGCAGCTGGTTGGCATGCCAGTGCAGGGCAAAAGCCTGTTGCCCTACCTCGGTCTCGAAGGTTCTGGCATCCAGACTCTCGTGGTCCTCACCGCCGGCCTGCGCCGGCCGGCTGATGGTGCGACGCGCCCAGTGGATCGGCAGCGCCGGGTCGAGCCGTGTGCGCAGCCACGCCAGCAGGCTGTCCTTGCCGGCGCCGGAGGGGCCGATCACATAAACCAGGCGCCGGCTCATGACCCCAAGGCCTCATGCGCCACCAGCACGAAATCCGCGCCCGGGGTCGGCTCGGCAAACAGCGCCAGGGTCTCGAAGCGACAGGGCGGCAGCTTGCCGAAGTGCTGCTGCGCGGCGTGCTGCAGCGCGTGCACGAGTGCTGGCGCCTCGTGCTGCAGCGGGCCGGTCAGCGAGAGGTGGAAGCGGAAGCGATCGAGCACGAAGGGGTAGCCCCAGCGCAGCAGCAGCGCATCCTCCTCCGGGCTGAGGCCGGTGGCGCGCCGACGCTGCAGCTCGGCCGGCGAGAGTGCCGCGGCCAAGGGGTGCAGCTGCGTCACGCAGGCGCGGGCCACGGCATCGATGGCATGCGGGTCACCGTGCGGGACCAGCGCGAGGAAATTGTCCAGGCGCGTCACCTGCAGCGACGGCATGTCGAAGGGCTGCAGGCCGCGTGCCAAGGCCTGCAGCGCGCTGCGCAGCTGTGCAGGTGTCACGCCGGTGGCGAGTGCAAACGGCGCCTTCAGCGTGGCATGCCAGCCATAGCGGCGCGGCGCGGCCGTCAGGCGTTGCAGCGCCTGGGGTGGCACATGCGCAATCTCCGGCTGCGCCGGCAGCGTGTGGCGCGCGGCGCAACGTCCCAGCCACTGGCTGCCGGCTTGCCACCAGGCGCTGTCGGGCCGGGGTGCGTAGTAAACCGCGTAGCGGTAGGCGGGGCTGTCAGCGTTCATCGTGGGTCACCGTGAGCTTGACGCGGTCGCCGGCGAAGCAGGCGGTGGCGTATTCGATCGGCTGTCCTGCGGCATCCACATTGAGGCTCTCCACCTGCAGCACCGGCCGGCTGGGCGACTGCTTGAGCAGTGCGGCCACCTCGGCGTCGGGCAACAGGGCGGTGATGCGGCTCTCGCGTCGTGTGTAGTCGGCCACGCCGCAGGCGGCGAAACCGGCGGTGATCGAGCCGGTGTTGCGCACCACCTCGGCCAGACCGTCGAAGCGCGGCAGCGGAAACAGCCGCTCGCTCACCTGCAGCGGCTGCTGCTCGGCCTCGCCCAGCACGCGCAGCCACAGCAGCGGACTGCGCGTCGGCACCTGCAGCGCCTTCGCCTGGGCAGCGGTGGCGCGCACGGTGCGGGCCTGCAGCACCTGCAGGCCGCCGCGCAGTCCGGCCTGCGCCAGGTTCTGTTGGTGGCGGGTGCGTTTGCCCAGCGCCAGATCGACGGCGAACTCCTCCACATAGGTGCCGCTGCCCTGGCTGATGCGCACCAGGCCCTGCGTGCACAGGCTGGCCAGCGAGCGCCGGATGGTGTGGCGGTTCACGCCGTATTGCTCGGCCAGTGTGTGTTCCGAGGGCAGGCGCTGGCCGGGCGCATAGACGCCGTTGCCGATGGCCTCGGCCAGTTCGCTGGCAATGCGCGTCCAGAAGCTGTCGCGACTGTTGCGGGCTGGGGCGGGCGATGGTGTTGCCGTGGTGCTGAGTGTTGTCATGAAACCTACATCTTTGATCTTTAAGCTGACGCCATCGATCAACTTGTCTATACAACTTTAGGGTACCACGGACATGTTTCATGCATTTGACAACCCTGGCCCCAACCGGCCGCTGCAGCGGCCGGACTGGATGGCGCTGCTGGCGCGCGCGCCGCTGCCGCTGCTGGAGTCCGCGCTGGGCGCACAGGCGGGCGAGCCGCGCTGGCTGCGCCGCCCGGAGACCGGCCTGATGATGGTGCAGGGCCGTGTCGGTGGCACCGGGGAGCGCTTCAACCTGGGTGAAGTCACGGTCACGCGCTGCGCGCTGCGCGTCGCTGCCGCCGAGCAGGCGGCGGTGGGCGTTGCCTATGTGCTGGGCCGCTCGCACCGCCAGGCGCAGTTGGCTGCGCTGGCCGACGCGCTGCTGCAGGACCCGGCGCAGCAGGACGGGCTGGATGACACGCTGCTGGCGCCCGTGCGCCAGCACCTGGCGCGCCAACGTGCCGAGCAGGCTGGTCGCACGCAGAGCACCAAGGTCGATTTCTTCACGCTGGCGCGCGAAAGCGGCGCGGGTGAGGACGACGAGGAGGAGGGCGCATGAACGCCGACGCACTTGCCACCCTGGGCGCCGGCTTCTCCCACGAGGCACACGGCAGCCAGCGGGTGTTCCGCGCCGCACTGCAGGCGCTGTCGCATCCCGGCCGGCCGGTGACGGTCGAGCACGATGCCGAGGTGCCGAGCGTCGGGCATGCGGCCTCGGCCGCCGTGCTGCTGGCCTTGCTGGATGCCGACTGCAAGCTCTGGTTGTCGCCGACGCTGCGCGACAGCGACGCTGCGGCGTGGCTGCGCTTTCATACCGGCTGCCGCCTGGTGGACCAGCCGGCGCAGGCGCACTTTGCCTGGCTGGCCGCGTCGGATGCGCTGCAGCCCCTGGACAGCTTCAGCCTCGGCAGCGACAGCTACCCCGACCAGTCGACCACCTGCGTCATCGACGTCGCCGCACTGCACGCCGTGCCGGCGGCCACCGCACCGTGGCGCCTGAGCGGTCCCGGCATCCAGGACGCGGCGGGCCTGCAGGTGCAAGGCCTGGACCGCAGCTTCGTTGCGCAATGGCAGGCCAACCATGGTCTTTTCCCGCGCGGTGTGGACGTGCTGCTGGCCACCGGCCCGCAGATCGTCGGCCTGCCGCGCACCACCCGCATCGAACAGCAGAAGGAGGCCTGAGCATGTACGTGGCCGTCAAGGGCGGGGAAGCCGCCATCCTCAACAGCTACCGGCTGCTGGCCGCGCAGCGCCGCGGCGACACGGCGCTGCCCGAACTCTCGGTGGCGCAGATCCGCGCGCAGCTCAAGCTGGCGGTCGACCGCGTCATGACCGAAGGCTCGGTCTACGACCCCGAGCTGGCCGCACTGGCCATCAAGCAGGCTGCTGGTGACCTGGTGGAAGCCATCTTCCTGCTGCGCGCCTACCGTGCCACGCTGCCGCGCCTGGGCACCACCTGCGCGCTCGACACCGCACGCATGACGCTGCAGCGGCGCATCTCCGCCACCTTCAAGGACCTGCCGGGCGGCCAGGTGCTCGGCCCGACCTACGACTACACCCAGCGCCTGCTCGACTTCACCCTGCTGGCCAACGCGCAGGAGGAGCCTGCGGTGGATGGCGTGGTGCCCGCTGCGCCGGAGCCGGTCACGCCGCGCGTGGTCGACCTGCTGAACCAGGAGGGCCTGATCGAAACCCGGCCCAGGCCATTCGATGACCCGGACCCGATGGACCTGACGCGTGAGCCGCTGCGTTTCCCGGCCGACCGTGCCACGCGCCTGCAGAACCTGGCGCGCGGCGACGAAGGCTTCCTGCTCTCCATGGCGTACTCGACCCAGCGCGGCTACTCGCACAGCCATCCCTTCGTGGGCGAGATCCGCTTCGGCGAGGTGGCGCTGGAGATCGAACCGGAGGAGCTGGGTTTTGCCATCTCCATCGGCGACCTGGAAATCACCGAGTGCGAGATGGTCAACCAGTTCGCCGGCAGCAAGACCGAGCCGCCGCAGTTCACGCGCGGCTATGGCCTGGCGTTCGGCCACAGCGAACGCAAGGCCATGGCCATGAGCCTGGTGGACCGCGCCCTGCGCGCCGACGAACTGGGCGAGAGCATCGAGTCGCCGGCGCAGATGCAGGAGTTCGTGCTCTCGCATTCCGACAGCCTGGAGGCGTCGGGTTTCGTGCAGCACCTGAAGCTGCCCCATTACGTGGACTTCCAGTCCGAGCTGGAGCTGGTGCGTCGCATGCGCGCCGACAAGGGGCCGTCTGCGGCCGAAGGAGATGAGGCATGACTGCCGAACAGGTCAATTTCGCCTACCTCGACGAGCGCACCAAGCGCATGATCCGCCGCGCCATCCTCAAGGCCGTGGCCATTCCGGGTTACCAGGTGCCCTTCGGTTCGCGCGAGATGCCGCTGCCCTACGGCTGGGGCACCGGCGGCATCCAGGTCACGGCGTCGGTCATCGGCCCGCAGGATGTGCTCAAGGTCATCGACCAAGGGTCGGACGACACCGTCAACGCGGTCAACATCCGGCGTTTCTTTGCGCGCACCACCGATGTGGCCACCACCACCCGCACGACGGAAGCGACGCTGATCCAGACGCGCCACCGCATTCCCGAAACGCCGCTGCGCGAAGGCCAGGTCATCGTCTACCAGGTGCCGGTGCCCGAGCCCATGCAGCGCCTGGAGCCGCGCGAAGCCGAAACGCGCATGCTGCATGGCCTGGCCGAGTATGGGCTGATGCACGTGAAGCTGTACGAGGACATTGCGCGCTACGGCCACATCGCCACCACCTACGACTATCCCGTCTTGGTGAACGACCGCTACGTCATGGCGCCGTCGCCGATCCCGAAGTTCGACAACCCCAAGATGCACATGAACCCGGCGCTGCAGCTGTTCGGCGCCGGACGCGAGAAGCGCATCTACGCCGTGCCGCCCTACACCCGGGTGGAAAGCCTGGCCTTCGACGACCACCCGTTCGAGGTGCAGCGCTGGGACGCTGCCTGTGCCCTGTGCGGTGCCACCGACAGCTTCCTCGATGAGGTCATCACCGACGATGCCGGCGGCCGCATGCATGTCTGCTCCGACTCCGACTATTGCCAGGAACGCCAGCAGGCAGCCGCCGAGCTTGCCAGCGCAGCCGGCCAGGAGGTGGCATGAACATCACTATTCGCCAGGCCCAGGCGGCCGACATCCCGGCCGTGCTCGCCATCTATGCCCAACCGAGCATGGACGACGGGCGCGTGCTGAGTGACGACGCGGCGCAGCGGGTCTTCGCCGAGTTCGCGCGCTACCCCAACTACCGCCTGTTCGTGGCGTGCGACGAGGCGAGCGGCCGCGTGGTCGGCAGCTATGCGCTGCTCGTCATGCACAACCTGGCGCACTGCGGCACCCCGTCGGCGATTGCCGAGGACGTGGTGGTGCAGCCGGACTGCCAGGGACAGGGTGTCGGGCGCCGCATGATGGCCCACGCCGTCGAGCAGGCGCGCCGGGCCGGCTGCTACAAGCTCGCGCTCTCTTCCAACCGCAAGCGCCAGGCGGCGCATGCCTTCTACGAATCGCTCGGTTTCCAACAGCACGGACTGAGCTTTGTCATCGAGCCTTGACATGACAACAATCACTACACCGCTCCTGCAGGTGCGCGGCATTCAGAAAAGCTACGGTGAGCGTGTCGCGCTGCAGGACGCCTCCTTCGACCTCTGGCCCGGCGAGGTGCTGGCCGTGGTTGGCGAGTCCGGCTCCGGCAAGTCCACCCTACTCAATGCCGTGGCCGCGCGCAGCCTGCCCGATGCCGGCAGCGTGTTGTTCCAGCACCGCACCGGCACGCTGCAGGATGTCTACGCCATGAGCGAGGCCGAGCGCCGCCTGCTGGCGCGTACCGACTGGGGCTTCGTGCACCAGAACGCGGCCGACGGCCTGCGCATGGACGTCTCGGCCGGCGCGAATGTCGGCGAGCGCCTGATGGGCCTGGGCGAGCGCCATTACGGCCGCCTGCGCACCACCGCGCAGGACTGGCTGCAACGCGTGGAGATCGATCCGGCGCGCATCGACGACGCGCCGCGCGCCTTCTCCGGCGGTATGCGCCAGCGCCTGCAGATCGCACGCAACCTGGTCACGCAGCCGCGCCTGGTGTTCATGGACGAGCCGACCTCAGGGCTTGACGTCTCGGTGCAGGCGCGTCTGCTCGACCTGCTGCGCCAGCTTACGCGCCAGATGCAGCTGGCCGTCATCATCGTCACGCACGACCTCGCGGTGGCACGCCTGCTGGCGCACCGCATGATGGTCATGCAGCGCGGCCGCGTGGTCGAGTCCGGCCTGACCGACCAGGTGCTGGACGACCCGCAGCACCCCTACACCCAGCTTCTCGTTTCTTCGGTACTCCAGCCATGACCGCACCCCTGCTCCAGATGAAAGGGGTGGCCAAGCGCTTCACCCTGCACCACCAGCACGGCGCCGAACTGCCGGTGCTCGACCAGGTCGACCTCAGCGTCGCCCAAGGCGAGTGCATCGTGCTCGACGGCCCCTCCGGCATGGGCAAGAGCACCCTGCTCAAACTCATCTATGCCAACTACCGCGCCAGCGCCGGCCGCATCACGCTGCAGCCGCCCGGCGGCGCGGCGGTGGAGATCACCGAGGCCACGCCGCGCACGCTGGTGGAGCTGCGCCGCCACACCATCGGTTACGTCAGCCAGTTCCTGCGCGTCATTCCGCGCGTCTCGGCGCTCGATGTGGTGGCCGAGCCGCTGGCCGAGGACGCTGCCGGCGACGCGGTGGCGCTGGAAGCGGCGCGTGAGCAGGCCCGTCAGTGGCTGACGCGGCTGCGCATTCCCGAGCGCCTGTGGCATCTGCCGCCGGCCACCTTCTCGGGCGGCGAGCAGCAGCGCATCAACATCGCGCGCAACATGATCAAACCGCGGCCGCTGCTGCTGCTCGACGAGCCCACCGCCTCGCTCGACGCAGCCAACACCCGCACCGTGATCGAGCTCATCCACGAAGCGGTGGCGCGCGGCGCCGCCCTGGTGGGCATCTTCCATGACACCGCCGTCGGCGCCGAAGTCGCCACGCGCCGCGTCAACGTCGCCGACTTCCGGAGAACCGCATGAATGCCACCACCGTCTTCAAGAACGCCCGCCTTGTGCTGCCCGACGAGGTGCTCCACGGGGCGCTCAGCGTGGCCGACGGCCGCATCAACGCCATCGACAGCGGCAGCACGACCGCGTCGCAGGCCATCGACCTGGACGGCGACTACCTGCTGCCGGGTCTGGTGGAAATGCACACCGACAACTTCGAGCGTCACCTGATGCCTCGCCCCAAGGTGCACTGGGCCGAACTGCCAGCACTGCTGGCGCACGACGCCGAGATCGCCGCTGCCGGCATCACCACGGTGTTCGATGCGCTGGGTGTGGGCGAGGCCGACACCGACAGCCTGCGCGGCAGCGCGTGGGACGGCGTGCTGACCACGCTGGACCGCTGCACCGCGCAGGACCTGCTGCGCGCCGACCACCACCTGCACGTGCGCTGCGAGCTGCCGGCACCGAACACGGTCGATCTGTTCCGGCCGTTCCACGCGCATCCTCGCCTGTCGCTGATCTCGCTCATGGACCACACCCCGGGCCAGCGCCAGTGGGAAGACATCGAGCAGGCGCGCATCTATTACACCGGCAAGAAAGGCTGGAGCGCCGAGAAGTTCGAGCGCCAGGTGGCGCACGCCACCGAGCTGCAGGCCCAGTACGCCGAGCCGCACCGCGCCTATTTCGTCGACTACTGCCGCACGCACGGCATCGCGCTGGCCAGCCATGACGACACCACGCCGGCCCACGTGCAGCAGGCCCATGCCGAAGGCGCCAGCATGTCGGAGTTCCCCACCACGGTGGCGGCGGCGCGCACCGCGCACGAGCTCGGCCTGCTGACCGTCATGGGCGGGCCGAACGTGGTGCGCGGCGGCTCGCACTCCGGCAACGTGGCGGCAGCCGAGCTGGCACGCCACGGCTTGCTTGACATCCTGTCGTCCGACTACGTGCCGGGCAGTCTGCTCAGCGGCGTCATGCGCCTGGTGGACGATGGCCTGATGAGCTTGCCGCAGGCGGTGGCTACGGTGACACGCAACCCGGCGCGCGCCACCGGCCTGCGTGACCGTGGCGAACTCGTGCCCGGCCAGCGTGCCGACCTGGTGCAGGTGCGTCTGGCCGAGCTGCCGGGTGGTGCCCGCCAGGCCGTGGTGCGCGCGGTCTGGCGCGAAGGCCGCCGGGTGCTGTGACGCGGGGACACACGATGCACCACACCCATATCGCTGCGCGCAACCTGCCGCCCGATGTCGAACTGGGCCTTGAGCCGGTGATCGCGCCCGACGCCGTGATCGCCGACTGCCGCTTCGGCCGCTACACCGAAGTGGCACAGGGCGTGCACATGGCTGACAGCCTGCTCGACGACTACAGCTACCTGGGCCGCGGCTGCGAGCTGATCTCGACCGACATCGGCAAGTTCTCCAACATCGCCGCCATGGTGCGCATCAACCCGGGCTTCCACCCGATGGAGCGGGTCACGTTGCACCACATCACCTACCGCCGCCAGCGCTACGGCGCACATGCGCAGGACGATGCTGAGTTCTTCGAGTGGCGCCGCCGCCAGCGCGTGCGCATCGGGCACGACACCTGGATCGGCCACGGCGTGGTGATCATGCCCGGCGTGCGCATCGGTACCGGCGCAGTGGTCGGCAGCAACTCGGTGGTGACTAAGGACGTGCCGGCCTACGCCATCGTGGCCGGGGCACCGGCCCGTGTGCTGCGCATGCGCTTTGCGCCGGCCATCGCCCGCGCCATCGAGGCCACCGCCTGGTGGGACTGGGACCACGCCACGCTGGTCGAGCGCCTGCCAGCCCTGCACGACGTGCGGCGCTTCCTGGCGCTCTACGGGCCGCGCGAGGGGCTGTAGGCAGGCCGGCTGCGGGCTGACATGCAACTGCCCCGTCACTGTCAAAACCCTGTCACATGCGGATTCCACACTGGGATGTCTAGACGACTTGAGGAATGTCCATGAACCACGCACTTCATATCCGTCAGCTCAACAAGCACTTCGCCAATGGCAAGCATGCGCTGCGCAACATCAACCTCAGCGTGCAGCCGGGCGAGATGGTGGCGCTCATCGGCGCCTCCGGCTCCGGCAAGTCCACCCTGCTGCGCCATGTGGCCGGCCTGGTGGCGGCCGATGGCGCCAGCGATTCATTGATCGAAATCCACGGCTGCTGCGTGCAACAGGGCGGCCGCATCCACCGCGACATCCGCAAGGTACGCGCCCAGGTTGGCTTCGTGTTTCAGCAGTTCAACCTGGTGGACCGCCTGCCGGTGCTGATGAACGTGCTGGTGGGCCTGCTGCACCGTACGCCCGGCTGGCGCAGCTGGCTGCGCTGGTTCAACGCCCATGAACGCAGCGTGGCGCTGGACGCGCTGGCCCGCGTGGGCATTGCCGAATGCCATGCGTAGCGTGCCTCCACGCTCTCCGGCGGCCAGCAACAGCGCGCCGCCATTGCCCGCACGCTGGTGCAGGGCGCGCGCGTGGTGCTGGCGGATGAGCCGATTGCCTCGCTCGACCCCGAATCCTCGCGCAAGGTCATGGAAACCCTGGCGCGCATCAACCGTGAAGACCGCAGCACCATCATCGTGTCGCTGCACCAGGTCGACATGGCCATGAAGTACTGCCCGCGTGTGGTGGCATTGCACCAGGGGCAGGTGGTCTATGACGGCCCGTCTGCCGCGCTCACACCGCAGTTGCTGCGCGAGCTCTACGGCATGCAGGCCGACGAGCTGCTGGCTGAGCCCACCGCACCGCAGGCGGCGCCGCAGCCTGTTTCCCATGCGCCGGCCTCCGGCTGGCAAGTCCCGGTGGCGCAAGCCGCCTGATTCCTCAACCTTTCTCCAATCCAAACGGGAGTTCCCACCATGTTCAAGAAAGCTCTGGCCAGCCTGGCGCTGGGCCTGTCCCTGACCGGCGCCCTGGCGCAGGAAATCAATTTCGGCATCATCTCGACCGAGTCGACGCAGAACCTCAAGGCCAACTGGCAGCCGCTGCTCGACGAGATGGCCAAACAGACGGGCCTGAAGGTCAATGCCTTCTTCGCGCCGGACTACGCCGGCATCATCGAAGGCATGCGCTTCAACAAGGTGCAGCTGGGCTGGTTCGGCAACAAGTCGGCCATGGAGGCAGTGGACCGCGCCAATGGCGAGATCTTCTCCAAGGTGGTCAATGCCGACGGCACCGAGGGCTACTACTCGCACCTGATCGTGCACAAGGACAGCCCGATCAAGTCGCTCGACGACCTGCTGAAGAACGGCAAGAGCTACAGCTTTGGCAATGGCGACCCCAACTCCACGT
Organism: Hylemonella sp.; assembly: GCA_041905305.1. GTDB lineage: Bacteria > Pseudomonadota > Gammaproteobacteria > Burkholderiales > Burkholderiaceae_C > Hylemonella. The sequence continues at coordinate 17,770 of JAYRLJ010000012.1, forward strand.
CCGGCTTCCTGGTGCCGGGCTATTACGTCTTTGCCAAGAACAACATCGACGCCAAGACCCATTTCAAGGTCGTGCGCACCGCCAACCACGAGACCAACGCCCTGGCCGTGGCCAACAAGCAGGTCGATGTGGCGACCAACAACAGCGAGAACATGTTCAAGCTGGAGAAGACCCATCCGGAGAAGTTCAAGGAGCTGCGCATCATCTGGACCTCGCCCCTGATCCCGTCCGACCCGATGGTGATGCGCAAGGACCTGCCGGAAGCCACCAAGGCCAAGATCAAGGGCTTCTTCATGAACTACGCCAAGTCGAGCGCTGCCGAGCGTGAAGTCATGGGGCGCATGAACTGGTCGCAGTTCCGTGAGTCGAGCAATGCCCAGCTGACCCCGATCCGCCAGCTGGACCTGTTCAGCAAGCGCAACAAGGTCGCGGCCGACACCACGCTGAGCGAGGTCGACCGCAAGCAGCAACTGGCCGAGCTCGACAAGAAGCTCTCCGCCCTGAACTGACGCCCGCCGGGCGATCCACCAACCCACGACGGACACGACGATGGCACAGACCCTGACCACGCGCCCGCTGCCGGATGCAGCGCATGCCGGTCCCCGCCGCAGCCTGGGCTGGTACTTCAGCTGGGGCCTGCTGTTGCTGCTGCTGGCGGCCTCGTGGCGCGGCGCCGACATGCGCCCGCTCGACCTCTGGCGCGACGGCGGCAACATGGCCACCTATGCGGCCGAGTTCTTCCCGCCCAACTTCGGCCAATGGCAGCTGTATGTGCAGGAAATGGTGGTCACGCTGCAGATCGCCCTGTGGGGCACGGCGCTGGCGGTGATCACCGCCGTCCCCATGGGCCTGCTGGCCTCGTCGAACATCGTGCCGTGGTGGGTCTACCAGCCGGTGCGCCGCCTGATGGACGCCTGCCGCGCCATCAACGAGATGGTGTTCGCCATGCTGTTCGTCGTGGCCGTCGGCCTGGGGCCGTTCGCCGGCGTGCTGGCGCTGTGGATCCACACTGCCGGCATCCTGGCCAAGCTGTTTGCCGAAGCGGTGGAGGCCATCGACCCGCAGCCGGTGGAGGGCATCCGCGCCACCGGCGCCAGCGCCCTGCACGAGATCATCTACGGCGTCATCCCGCAGGTCATGCCGCTGTGGATCTCGTACACGCTCTACCGCTTTGAGTCCAACGTGCGCTCCGCCTCCGTGGTGGGCATGGTCGGCGCCGGCGGCATTGGCGTTGTGCTGTGGGAGATCATCCGCGGCTTCCAGTACGCCGAGACCAGCGCGGTGATGCTCATCATCATCGTCACCGTCAGCGTGATCGACCTGGTGTCGGCCCGCATCCGCAAGCTGCTGGTCTGAGCTCGTGTCGCCGGGGGCCGCTCAGGCCGCCGGTGCACCCGGCTGGCGGCGCGGGTGGGCGCGTGCGAAGGGTTCCAGCGTCTGGCAGCGTGCCACGATGCGGTCGATGGTCGGGATGCCGTCCACCTCGATCTGGAACACCTGCATCACCGCCATCACGCTGGCCAGGCAGATGTCGGCCAGCGTCGGTGCATCACCGTGGCAGTACAGGCCGGTGGCCGATTCGCTGGCCAGCCGCTGCTCCACCGCACGCAGCCCGGTGCTGAACCAGCGCGTCTGCCAGGCACGCCAGTCGGCATCGTCGAAGCGGCCCTGCGTCGTCAGGTACTTTTTCACCCGTGGTGTGATCAGCGGGTGCGTGTCCGCGGCCAGCATGCCGGCCAGCGCACGCACCCGAGCGCGGCCGTGCCGGTCGGACGGCAACAGCGGCGGTTCGGGCTGTGTCTCTTCCAGGAACTCCAGAATGGCGAGCGACTGCGTCAGCGGCGCATGGCCAGGCTCCACCAGTGTCGGTATGCCGCCCAGCGGGTTGAGTGCGCGGTAGGCCAGCGTGTGCTGCTCGCCGGCATCGAGGTTGACGATGTGCTCGTGCGCCTGCAGCCCCTTCATGGCCAGCGCCACGCGCACGCGGTAGGTGGCCGAGGTACGCCAGAAGCCGTACAGGTCGAAGGTCGGCATGCGGTTCAGTGCAGCGTCAGCGGCAGCGACGTCGTCTTCACCCGTACCGTGGCCGGCCGCGCCTCGTAGGGCGCCGGCGTGCAGCCGCAGATGTCGGCGGCGATGGTGCGTGCCTGGCGGGCAATCGGTTCGATGTAGCGGCTGGCCTGCCCGTCGACGGTGATGCAGTCACCCAAGGCATGGATGTGCGGGTCGCTGGTGCGCAGCGTGGATGGCTCCACCTCGATGCCATTGCGCCAGGCCAGGCCGGCGCTGTGCGCCAGCCGGCTCGGCGTCTGCAGGCCGGTGGCGGCGATCACCTGGTCGGCGGCAAAGCGTTGGCCGCAGGCGGTGGTGACGCGGTAGCGGCCCTGCACTTTCTCCACTTGGGTCACGCTCACGCCACCGACAAAGCGGATCGGCAAATCCTGCCAGGCTTGCAGCACCTGGGCGCCGGCCTGCGCGTCATGCCAGCGCGCCAGTGGCTCGGCCTGTGTGTCCAGCAGCGTGATGCGGTGGCCGCCCAGGGCGAGGTCGTTGGCCAGCTCGCTGCCCACCAGGCCGGCGCCGACGATCAGCACATCCTTCGGTGTGTCTCCCAGCGCGGCGCGCAACTGCAGGTAGGCACCCAGGTGGTTGACGCGCCAGCACAGCGCGGCTGGCAGGCTCGGCGGCAGCGCCGGCTGCGCGCCGTGCGCCAGCACCAGGTGCTGGTAGGGCAGCACACCGCGCGTGGTGCGCAGTTGCTGCGTGTAGGCGCAGATGCGGATGGCGTGGGTGTGCGCCAGCAGGCGCACGTTCAGGCGTTGCGCGGCGGCGGCGCCGGTTTCGCGCACCAGTTTGTCGGCATCCAGCTGGCGCGCCACGGCCACCGACAGCAGGGGCTTGTCGTACACGTCGCCAGCGCAGGCGGTCACCATGGTGATCGGCAGCGTGGCGTCCAGGGCGCGCAATGTCTCGGCCAGCTGCCAGCCGGCGCGGCCAGCGCCCACGATGACCACGCCCGGCGCTTGGCGGGTGGTGAGTGTCGGCGCGCAGGCGGCCTGCGCCTGCAGCGCGGCCAGGTCCGGCGGCGTGTAGGGTGCGAAGTCGGCTTTGGTCACGCCGCACAGTGGGCAGGCCCAGTCGTCGGGGATGTCGGCGAAGCGCGTGCCCGGCGGCAGGCCGCCGTCGGGGTCGCCGTCGGCCTCGTTGTAGATGTAGCCGCAGGCGTTGCAGATGTACTGCTGCCACGGCGCCAGGCTTTTAACGGCCTCGGCAATCGGGGTTGGTTTCATGCCGGCAGCTCCTCGGCGCTCAGGCGCGCCATCTCCTTGCGCAGGTGCTTGATGGCCGGCGTGACGATGGCCACGAAGTGCGACTCGCGCACGCGGCGCTGCACGTCCGAGCTCATCAGGTAGCCGCGTGCGCCCTGGTGCATCAGGGCCGACTGCGCGGCGCGCAGGCACAGCTCGGCGCCGTGGGCGCGCGCGTCCAGCACGTCAATGAAGAACTCGGTGCTGCCGTCGAACGGCGTCTCGGCCATCTTCATCACGCGCGCCGTCAGGGCGTCGAGCTCGGCCTGCAGCGTGGCGGGCCGGTCTTCCAGGAACTGGTTCACATGGCCCAGCTGCGGCTCCACCGCCCACATGGAATCAATGGCCCCTTGCGTGATGCCCACCGCCATGCCGCACTGGAGCATGACGAAAGCGGCGCGGATGCGCGCAATCGTCGGCTTGGCCGGATCGGCGATCAGGTCGTCGGCGCCGATGAACAGGTCCTTCACACGAATGGCGTAGGTGCCCGTGCCCTCCATGGCCGAGAAGCTGGGGCACTCGCGCAACTCCACGCCCGGCGCGTCGCAGCGCAGCAGGAACATCACTTCCTTGCCTAGTGGCTGCTGCGCCTCGTCCACCACCGCGGCAATGGCGCCGCAGTAGTGGTCCGGCCCCAGGTTGCTCACCCACGGCAGCGTGCCGTTGATGCGGTAGCCGCCTTCCACCGGTGTGGCCTTGAGCAGCAGGCTCTCGATCTGCGCGTAGCTCTTCATCGGGTTGGACAGCGCGGTGCCGCCCAGGCTCACGCCCATGATGTGGTCCGCTAGCACCTCGCCCGTCAGAGCCGGGTTGCCCGATTGCTGCAGGTACAGCCCACACACCGCCTGGCACCACATCATGAAGCCGGTGGCGCCGCACACGCGCGACACCTCGGCCATGGCCTGGATCGCCAGCGCGTAGCTGCCCGGGCCGGCCGGCGTGTCCAGGTGCGCGCTCATGGCGCCCAGCGCGGCCAGCTGGCGCAGCACCGCCGCCGGGTAGTGGCCCTGGCGGTCGATGGCCTCCACCTGCTGCTGCAGCGGGCCTTGCGCCACCGCGCGCACGGCGGTCAGCAGGGCTTCGCCAGACAGCGGCGGCAGGTGGGTCACGTCACGGGGCAGGTCGGCGGCGTTCATGGTCGGCTCCTTGGGGCAGCGGTCAGGGCGTGGTTCAGTCAGCCAGGCTGATGGTGAAGGGGATGGGGTTGCGCATCGTGTTGGCCACCGGCGAGTAGAAGTTGGCGTGCTGCACGATCTCGTCCAGCACCTCGCGCGGCGCATCGCCCTCCACCAGCACCTTCACGCGGATGGCCTGGAAGCCCATCTCCGGCGGCGTCTTCTGCAGCGCGCCGCCGGCACCCCAGGCGGCCGGGTTGCCGATGTCGCCTTCCAGGAACACCTCCAGCTTGGTCAGCTTCACCTGCTTCCAGGTGGCCACGGCGGTGATGCCCACCGCCAGGCAGCCGCCCAGGCCCGACAGCACGATCTCGCCCGGGGCCGGCGCGGTGTCCTGGCCGAACAGGTGCAGCGGCTCGTCCACCACCACCGGCGCGTGGTTGCCCACATAACTCAGCGAGCGGTACTGGCCTTCCATCACGGTGTGGACCTTGTTGGTGCCGCGGCTGGTGGGGTTGTTGCGGCCCTTCTCGGCAAAGGCCATCAGGCCGTCGCGGTCGATCGGGCGCAGGTAGGCTTTGACGGTCGTGACGGGTTCGAGCAGGTCGGTAGAGGACATGGTGTTTCCTAGGTTGCAGTTGCGGGTTGAAAAAAAGAGGGTCAGGCCGCCATGGCGAGTGCAGGTTTGGCGCCCTTGAACGGCAGGCCCGTGTCGATGGGCAGCGCCGGGTCGCGCGACCACTCGTTCCACGAGCCGAAGTACATGCGCACGTCCTTGAAGCCGGCTTGCTTGAGTGCCAGGAAGGTGTTGGAGGCACGCGCACCCTTGAAGCAGTAGAGGTAGACCGTGTCGTCCGGGCTGATACCGGCAGTGGCGCATTCGGCGCGCACCTCATCGGGCGACTTGAACACCGGGCCCTGGGCCGAGGGCTTCATGAAGCGGTACCACTCGATCCACTTCGCACCCGGCAGGCGGCCCTTGCGCGGCGCGAAGTCCTTGCCGTAGGGGCTGGAGCTGTCGCCGATCCATTCGTCCACGTCGCGCACGTCCAGCAGCACCGTGCTGCTGCCCAGCGCCGCCTGGATGTCTTCCTTGGTCAGCATCACATCGGCCGTCTTCAGGCCGGTGGGGAAGGTGGCCGGCACCGGCGTCACCGCGGCGGTGGAGACCGGCAGGCCCGCGGCCTTCCAGGCCGAGAAGCCGCCGTTGAGCACCTTCACCTTCGGGTAGCCCAACCAGGTCAGCAGGTAGTAGCCGCGGCATGACTGGCCGTAGCCGCTGTTCATGGCGTCCTCGTAGAACACGGCCGTCTCCTTGCCGGAGAGGCCGGCCGCGCCCAGGTGGGCGGCAAAGGTGCTCTTGAGCTCCTGCAACCCTTCGGGTGAGGAGGTGGCGAGGTAGGTGAAGATCTCGCGCAGGTTCACCGCGCCCGGAATGTGCCCTTGGGCGTAGGTGTCGGCATCGCGCGTGTCGATGATCACCACCGGCTCGCTGGCCTGCAGGGCCTGCAGCTCGGCGGGGGAAATCAGAACGGTGGAAGGCGTGGTGCTGGCGGTGCTCATGGTGCTCTCTCCTGGGGTTGAAGGCAGATGCCTGCTCCCTGCTTTGCAACGCCTGTGCCAGCTTGCGGTCCGGCGTGACGTTCAAGGTCAAATTGGCTTTTGGGGCTTAATGGGTAAGCGCTGACAGCTATCGAAACAGGAGCGTCTGCAGGGCGGGCCGCTGCGACACTGCTGGTGGGATGTCGACATTGGCGACGCAATGTCGACAATTTGTCGTCCTGCCTAGAATGTGTTCATGTCCTGCGCCAGCACCCCTTTGCAACCCACGGCCTCGCTGCGCCGCTATGCCGGCGAGTACGCCGCGCACGCGCACGACTACGCGCAGGTGCTGGTGGGCCTGCAGGGTTGTCTGCAGCTGGAGCTGGATGGCCGTGGCACTTACGTTGATGCGTCCTGTGCGCTGGTGGTGCCGGCCGGCGTGGCGCATGCCTACCTCGCCGACGCCCCGGCGCGCGTGCTGGTGATCGATACCCCGGTGCTGCACGGCCTGGAGCGTGTGCGGCGCTTCGTGCCACCTGCCCACTGGAAAGACCCGCGCCAGGGCTTCGACGCCGCCGCACTGGTCGATGCGCTGGGCGCGAGCGCCACGGTATTG
>JAYRLJ010000322.1:0-3752 GCA_041905305.1 Hylemonella sp.
ATCAAGGTGTGATCCGGACATCAAGCGCAATCGCCCGGGGCAGCTCATCCACTTTGAGGAGGCGCTGGACAGGGGTTTGGCCTATCCTGAGCGGGCGACGCCAAATTGCACAAAAGAAGGGCGTCGATGTCCGTGTTCATGGAGCCAAGGAGCATTAGCGGTGACGGAGAACAACTTGATGGAAACGGACAGCCTCTGGTCGCCCGAGGACTTTCAAGCCTGGCTTGCCAGCAATATGGCCACCCGGGTCGAGCAGAAGCGCTGGATCCTGGCGGCCAAGCGCCTGCTCAAGGGTTTTCCGGTGGAGCCGGAAGAGCTGTTGCGCGAGACAATCCTCAGGGTCCTAGAGGGCAAGCGAAAGCTGAGCCGCAAGGTCCCGATCGATGTCAACGTGTATGGGTCGATGCGCAGCATCGTATCGAGTTGGCACAAGCAGCGGAAGCGCAAGCCCGAGATGAGCCTGGAAGACCTGATCAGTTGGGATGACGAGGGCCAGGACCCGCTGGAAGTGATGCTCATTCCCGATGACGCGCGCGCCTCCAGTCCCGAGGAAGAATTGGCGTACAAACAGGAAATCGAAGCCTTGCTGGAAATATTCGAAGACCGACCGGAGGCCCAAATGGTGCTGATGGGACGGGTGGACGGTTTGAAAGGCTCGGCCTTGGCTGAGGCAGCTGGCCTCGACAGCACCGCCCTCGCATCGGCGTTGCGGCTCATTTCTCGCCGGTTGACGACGCACAGGAGAGAAGCATGACCAAGCCCAACGCGCGAAAACAGCTCTCCAACATTTGGTTGGTGGCGGCCGAAGACCTGATGGCGATGACCGAAAGCGAGATCGACGCCGAACTAAAAGAGCTGGGCGTTGACCCTGAGGCCGCAGCGCATAAAGGCAAATCCGCCATCGAAAAGGCGATTGCGCAGTCGCGGGCCGCACGCCGCGCGCAGATGCGCAGCCGGATGGAAGCTGTTCGAAATGCGCCAGCTGCGCCACGTGATCCGTCGATCACCGGGGAGATGGCCAGACAGCATATTGCGCGCATGCAGGCTGCCAACGATGCGCGCCTGACGCTGGCCGCCCGCAACCGAGATCCCGATCAACTGGGTGATGAGGAAGCGCTGGAACTGTACTGGCAGCTGCAAGAGCTTTCACGGTAGGCGACTCCATGCGACGGCCCGAGGAATTGCTCGAACGTTGTCTGGTGGACTCGCCGGAAGACATTGACCTGGAAGTCCTCGCCCACGAAGCTGGACTCAAAGTGGTGGACAAACCTCTGACGGGTTGCGAGGCCAGCCTGGTCGGCATCGGCGACAAGGGGATCGTCACCGTCACCACAGGTGTGGCACCGGTTCGGCGCCGGTTTTCAATCGCACACGAGATCGGCCACTGGGAGCAGCATCGCGGCCAGAGCTTCTCCTGCCGCATCGAGGAGCGCGCGCTGGACAAGGCGGCCCGCAGCAAGGAGCGGGAGGCTGACGACTATGCGGCCTCCCTCATGATGCCCACCAACCTTTTCAAGGAAGGTATCGCCAGCAGAAAAGCCGGCGTATCTTTGGCCTTGGTGTCCGAACTGGCGACGATCTTCAACGCGAGTTTTCCTGCCGCTGCAATCCGCTATGTGGAGCTGTCGGACGAGCCGGTGGTCTTGGTCTTCAACGGAGCGGGCAACGGCCGGTGGTGGCACTCGCGGTCAAAGCGCGTACCGGAGCATCTGTACTTGCAGCGTGAAATCGACCCAGACAGTTTTGCCAGCGACTTGGTCCACGCTGCGAGCCCCGCCAAGAAGTTCGGCAAGATGCCGGCGGAAGCGTGGTTCGCGTCCATCAAAGAAGACCGGTTCGAGTTGCACGAACACTCGATTCGCTTCCCCGAGGGCATCTACACCATCCTGCATCTGACGGACGACGAGTTGATCGAAGAGAGGATGTCCGCAAAGCGATCCTGGCGCGATCGCGAATAGCTTGCGGTGCTTCGCACACAACTAGCTCCTGCCACTCAGTTATGCCGCTCCCAGACATCGCCGGTGCACTCAGGTCCTTACAGGAAGCCTTTAGCGCGGGCGCAATACGCCTGCAGCCAGGTGCGCTCGACCCTGAACTGTTCGTGCACATGGATCGGCCCAACGGCGAATTGCGACTGACCTATGTCAGGCTGCGGGGAAAGAAGGTGACCGCCATGGTGCAGTTCATCCCTTGCGATCCTGTCGAAGACGAGCCATGCTTCAACGTGGGATGGGCCGTCCCAGAGAATTTGAGAGGGCAGGGAAGATCCGGCGAGGCCTTCATTGCTGCCGTGAAGGAAATGCGGCACGGGTTTGCATCCCATGGAATGGATGCTTTCTGGATTGAAGGGGTCGTGGGCGAAGATAACGTGGCCTCTCAGCGCGTCGCAGAGCGAGTCATTTCGGCTCCCGTGACCACGGACATCGATAGCACCGCAGGCGTGCCGGTCGTGCAGTACCTGCGCCGAATCGACGCACAGACGCAGCTGTAGTTCTTGCTGCTGATGGGACGCTCTGGAGGGTACGGCGAAATTGGTTGACGAAACGCCATAATTGCACAAAAATGCGGTTGACGAACTTCCGGATTTGCACAAATGACCAACCCGCCTTTGCCTTCCGTGTTTCATCCTCAGCTGTCAGACGCGCGGCTGACGGTGGTTTCCCAGCTGCTCCTGGAAGAGCTGTATGCGACGGAAACTGATCTGGTGCGCGAGACCGACAGTGGCTACACACGTGGGTGCACCACTTTCGGCCGACAAAGAAGCCGCCTTGTCACCGAAGCTCTTTCGGGCAAACACCCCTGGCTCGAGCTGCGGACTGGCGCGAATGATGTCGTGTTCGCAATCGGGGGAATCCCCTGCCGATTTAGTAATGACGATCCCCGCAACCCGTCCAAGGACGCAGTGCTCACAGCAAGCCGCTTCCAGATGGACTTCCTAGAAATTGCGGAGCAAGGCGAGCCGGGTCGGTTCTGCTTCGTCATCGACCGCGGCTATTCCGAAGACCAAGAGCCGCGCGTTGTCTTTCTCGGCTTCACGCCGGGTGGCGCCGTCGGCTGTCGGTGGGAATCCGGTGCCGTGCGGACGCTGCGCCGGGCCGACAAGACCACACCTCCTAAAGCCATTGAGGTCGCCAAACCCGCCGTGGCGCCGAAGAAGCGGAAGAAGGACTCCGGCGACGATGCAGCGACTGCGATGTCGCGATGAACGTCTTTGCTGGAAACAACCTTCGACTCATCCGACTCTTTCACGACAAATCGCTCACCGAGCTTGGTGAGAGTGTCGGTGTTTCGAAGCAATACCTTAGCCGTGTCGAAAACGGCGCCGAGGCAGTGACCCCCGCCATGGAAGCCGCGCTGGCTAAGCATCTCGGCGTCCTGCCGGAATTCTTCCGCTATGTCGATCCTCATCCAATCGTCGATGAACAATGCCACTTTCGCCGGCAGCTCACCACCAAGTTATCACTGCGACACGTCGCGCGCGCACGTGGCGAAATGCTCAAGCGGATGGTTGGCGTGATCGACGAGCACATCGAACTGCCTGCTTACCGCGTGGCTGAAGCGGATCCCGCAACGAGCGAGACAATCGAGCGTGGAGCCGAGCAATTCCGCGTGTTGTTTGGACTGGGATGGGGGCCCTTGAGCAACCTCGCGCGCATCGCAGAGAACGCTGGCGCTGTCGTGATGCGATTGCGCGGATTGGCTCCGGAGATCGATGCGATTTCCTTTGCCACGAGGCGGCCGTTAATCGCATT
>JAYRLJ010000323.1:0-3752 GCA_041905305.1 Hylemonella sp.
CAGACCGAAATCAACGCCCTGCTGGTGCAGCACGCGTTGGAAAACACCCTGGTGGTGCGCTTGAAGGGCGGCGACGCCTCGGTGTTCGGCCGCCTCGAAGAGGAGCTGGAAGCCCTGGCAGCCGCCGGCATCCCATCCGAAGTGGTGCCCGGCGTGACCGCCGCGCTGGCGGCCGCCGCGCACACCCAGCGCCCCCTGACGCGCCGCGGCGTTGGCCGCAGCGTGGCACTCAGCACCGCCATGACGCAGGCCGGCGAACTGATCGCCAGCAGGAGTGCCGACACCGAAGTCTTCTACATGGCCGGCAAGCAGCTTGCCGCCCTGCAGCGCCGCCTGCTGGCGGCCGGCTGGCCCGAAGACACACCGACCCTGGTCGTCAGCCGCGCCGGCTGTGCCGACGCACTCTCCAGCAGCCATGTGCTGCAGGATCTGCCCGCCGCCACCCTGCTGCATCGCGGCCGACCCACGGTCGTCACCGTAGGGGTGGGCGCCAGGCCGCTCGGCATGGCAAACCCGCATGGCCTCTGCGTCAAGTCAAAGCGCGTCCCCAGGCAAACCTTCCCCACCACCTAAAATCGCCGGCTTTGCCCTACCCAGCGCGAGCCACGCACCATGACCCACGTCGTTACCGAAGCCTGCATCCGCTGCAAGTACACCGATTGCGTCGATGTCTGTCCCGTGGACTGTTTCCGCGAAGGGCCGAACTTTCTGACCATCGATCCCGATGAATGCATCGACTGCGCGGTCTGCATTCCCGAGTGCCCTGTGAACGCCATCGTCCCCGAAGAGGACGTGCCTGGCGACCAGCAGCACATGATCAAGTTGAATGCCGATCTGGCCAAGAAGTGGCCCTCGATCACCAAGCGCAAGGCCCCGCTGCCGGACGCGGATGACTGGAAAGACAAGACCGGGAAGCTCCCCGAGCTGATCAAGTAATGGACCAAGCTACTCCTCACGCCGGCGTCATCGAGACCGACGCCGTCATCGTCGGCGCCGGCCCGGTGGGCCTCTTCCAGGTCTTCGAACTGGGCCTGCTGGAAATCAAGGCGCACATCATTGACTCGCTCGCCTACCCGGGCGGGCAGTGCATCGAGCTCTATCCGGACAAGCCGATCTACGACATCCCGGCCCTGCCGGTCGTCACCGGCAAGGAACTGACCGACAACCTGCTCAAGCAGATCGAGCCCTTCGGCGCGACCTTCCACCTCGGTCAGGAAGTGACCACCGTGGAGAAGCAGGAAGACGGCCGCTTCTTCGTGGCCACCAGCAAGGGCACGCAGTTCCTGACCAAGACCATCTTCATCGCCGGCGGCGTGGGCTCGTTCCAGCCGCGCACGCTGAAGGTCGATGGCATCGACAAGCACGAGAGCAGTCAGGTCCATTACCGCGTCAAGAACCCGAGCCAGTTCGCCGGCAAGAACCTCGTCATCGTGGGCGGGGGTGATTCGGCACTCGACTGGGCACTGAACTTCTGCGCCGGCAATGCCGACGGCAACCCGCACAAGGCCGAGAGCGTGATCCTGGTGCACCGCCGCGATGGCTTCCGCGCCGCACCGGCCTCGGTGGCCAAGATGCGCGAGCTGTGCGAGCAGTACGAGATGCAGTTCATCGTTGGCCAGGTCACCGATCTGGACGAGGGCGATGACGGCCTGCTCAAGGGCGTCAAGGTCACCGGCGGCGATGGCGTCACCCGCGTCGTGCCTTGCGATGAAGTGCTGGTGTTCTTCGGCCTCAGCCCCAAGCTGGGCCCGATCGCCGAATGGGGCCTGGCGCTGGAGCGCAAGCAGATCCTCGTGGACACCGAGAAGTTCAGCACCTCGGTGCCGGGCATCTTCGCGGTGGGTGACATCAACACCTACCCGGGCAAGAAGAAGCTGATCCTGTCCGGCTTCCATGAAGCGGCCCTCGCCGCCTTCGGGGCGATGCCCATCATCAACCCCGAGAAGCGCGTGCACCTGCAGTACACGACCACCAGCCCGAAGCTGCACAAGGTACTGGGCGTGGAAACCCCGGTGTTCGACTGAGCACGACGGAGCCATCAGAAGAGCACGCCGCCCCCAGGGCGGCGTTGCCGTTTTTGGATTCCATAAAGGCCTTAGGGAGGCTGCAACCATCATGACCCCGGTTTCCACGCGCGGCGCGGCCACGCCGAACCCATCCACCAGCCAGTCCGAACGCACCGGCTACTTCGCCAGCCATTGGCGCGGCGAGCAAAGCCTGGTGCGCAGCTACTGGATCAACAACATCCTGGTGGCCTCGCCATTGGCCTTTCTGCTCACGGGCCTGATGGCCTGGATCAGCGCCAAGGGGGACTCGCTGCAAGTCAGCGCCATCGTGCTGCTGATCGGCGTGCCTCTCCTGATCCTGCTGGACGTCTGGTGCGTGGTGGGCGGCTGGCGCGCGGCGCGGCATTACCGTGAGGACGGCGGCTCGGGCCTGTGGAGCTTCCTGGCGCGCCTGACCCTGGGTCTGGGTGCGCTGCAACTGATCGTGTCCGTGCTGTTCGGCTTCCTGCCCCAGGTCGGCTCGTTCTGGCAGATGGCGCGCGGCATCGACCCCATCGGCCAGGCCACTTTGAGCCTTTCCGAGGACGGCCGCAGCCTGAAACTCGAAGGCACCATCGGCCTGGGCGACGGCGATCGCCTGCGCACCCTGCTGGCCAGCGAAGCCGCCAAGGGCGTGCGCCGCGACGAACTCAGCTCACCCTTTGGGCTCGTGCGCGAGGCCGAGAAGATGGCCGAGGCGCTCAAGAAGCACGGCCACGCCAGCCGCGTGGTGGGCACCTGCGCCAGCGCCTGCACCCTGGTGTTTCTGGCCGGCCAGCCGCGCCACGTGATGAACGGCGCGCAACTAGGCTTCCACCGCGCCAGCACCGGCACCTACAACCCCGTCATTGACGAACTGGCGAATCAGGACCTGGCGCGGATCTACCGTCAGCTGGGCCTTCCCGAGCCCCTGATCGAGCAGACCCTGAGCACGCCCTCACACAGCATCTGGTTCGCACCGCGCAAGGATCTGCTTCTGCACCGCCTGATCGCCCCGCTGCCGCAGACCCTTGCCATCGACCTGCCCCCACTCGGCTCGGCCGAGGGCGAGTACAAGGACACCTTGCACCTGCATCCGGTGTGGGAGGCGCTGGAGCAGCACACCCCCGGTACCTTGGCTGCGGTGGCAACACGGCTCCGCGCGGCCCATGTCGAAGGCGCTTCAGAGGAAGTCGTCCAGGCCGCTGCAACGCCGCAGCTGGCCAGCCTGATGCCGGCGCTGATCGGCGGCAGCGATGCCGTGCTGCGCCGACGTTATGTGCAAATCGTTGCAGACCAGTTGAAGGCGCTCAAGGCGCCGGCCAAGCGCGGCGAGCGTCCGCCGTGCAAAGACCTGCTGGACGGTCGCCTGGCAGTGCGCCAGCAGTTGCCCCTGCCCCTGCAGGTGCGTGAAAGCGGGTGGCTGCTGGACGCAGCCACCAGCGCCACCAAGACCTGGCGCGCCAAGCCGCCCAGCCCGCTGGAAATCGAAGTGCTGGAGCGCTCGGTGGGCTCGGCCGCCATCGGCCTGCTGAGCCGCTTGTGGGCCGACGCGCCGGACGCTCCAGCGCGTGATGGCGCCGCGAGCTGTGACCGCACCATCGCCTTGCTCGATCTCCTGCCCAGCCAGCCGGCCCTTCGCCGCGATCTGGTCGATCGCCTGCTGTTCCAGCCGCGCTGAGCCGGGCGCTGGACCAGCCAGTGCCTACAATCCGCGGCTTCGCGCAT
>JAYRLJ010000324.1:0-3737 GCA_041905305.1 Hylemonella sp.
GGGACTCTTCCACACCGAGTTGCTCGGCAATGATTTTCTTGACGCGTGCTTCGATATCGCTCATGTTTCCCTCAGAGGGTTGTAAATGAATCCGTGATTTTAGCCGGCTCGGGGAACGTGTTCCCCACCCCGGGTGGCCGTACGGATAACCCGGCCTGAACCTGTCTTACATGTACATGCCGCCGTTGACGTGCAGCTCCTGCCCCGTCACATAGCCGGCGTGCGGAGAAGCGAGGTAGGCCACCGCATGCGCAATGTCGGCCGGCTTGCCCAGGTGGCCCAGCGGGATCTGACCCAACAGGGCCTTCTGCTGCTCTTCGGGCAGGTGGGCCGTCATGTCAGTTTCGATGAAGCCGGGGGCCACGCAGTTGACCGTGATGTTGCGCGTGCCCAGCTCGCGCGCCAGCGCGCGTGTCATGCCGGCCACGCCGGCCTTGGCCGCAGCGTAGTTGGCCTGCCCCGGGTTGCCGGAAGCGCCCACCACCGAGGTGATGCTGATGATGCGGCCGTAGCGCTGCTTCATCATGGGACGGATGACGGCGCGGCTCAGGCGAAAGACCGCCTTGAGGTTGGTGTCCAGCACCTCATCCCACTCGCCGTCCTTCATGCGCATCGCCAGGTTGTCGCGCGTGATGCCGGCATTGTTGACCAGCACGTGCAGCGCACCATGCTCCTTGACGATGGCGTCAATGGCGGCGTCGCAGCCGGCGGCGTCGTTGACGTTGAGCTTGATGCCCTTGCAGCCGTTGAACTCAGCCAGCGCGGCGCTGATCTTGGCGGCGCCGTCATCGCTGGTGGCGGTGCCGATGACCTTGAGGCCGCGGTGCGCCAGTTCGTGTGCGATGGCCGCACCGATGCCACGCGAGGCGCCGGTGACCAAGGCAACCTGGCCCTCGAATTTCATTTCGCTCATTGCAGAGCTCCTTTCACTTCTGTCAGCGTGGCCGGGTCGTACAGGGCCAGGCCAGTCAGTTCGGCGTCGATGCGCTTGACCATGCCGGCCAGCACCTTGCCCGGCCCGCACTCGACGATCTGGTTGATGCCACGCGCCTTGATGGCCTGCACGCACTCGACCCAGCGCACCGGGCCGAAGGCCTGGCGGTAAAGGGCGTCGCGGATGCGGTCGGCATCGGTCTCGACTGCCACATCGATATTGTTGATCAGTGCGACCTGCGGCGCCCCCAACTCCACCGACTCCAGCTTCTCGCGCAGTTTCTCGGCGGCCGGCTTCATCAGGCTGGAATGGAAGGGGGCCGACACCGGCAGCGGCAGCGCGCGCTTGGCACCATTGGCCTTCAGCACTTCGCAGGCTTTCTCCACCGCGGCCTTGGTGCCGGCGATGACGGTCTGCGCCGCATCGTTGAAATTCACCGCCTCCACCACCTCGCCGCCACCCAGCGACTGCGTCACGTCCTGGCAGCCCGCAATCACCTTGGCCGCTTCCATGCCCAAAATGGCAGCCATGGCACCCGTGCCGACCGGCACCGCCTCCTGCATGGCCTGCGCACGCAGGCGCACCAGCGGCGTGGCCTGCGCCAGCGTCAGCACGCCGGCGGCCACCAGCGCCGAGTATTCACCGAGCGAGTGGCCGGCCACCGCGTTCGGCGCCACGCCCACTTCGCTCATCCAGACCCGGTAGGCCGCCACACCGGCGACCAGCATCACCGGCTGGGTGTTGGTGGTCAGGGCCAGCGCCTCTTTCGGACCTTCCTGGATCAGTTTGGCCACATCCTCACCCAGGGCATCAGACGCCTCCTTCAGGGTCTCAGCCACCACCGGGTGGTCGCCCCAGGCATCGAGCATGCCGACCGACTGCGAGCCCTGGCCCGGGAAAACAAAGGCAAACGGTTTCATCGTCTTCGTCTCAAAATGTGAATCAAATCAGGCTTTGCGCCTTGTGCATAGGGCGCTGTCAGCTACATTTTCAGTAGCGACGCCCCCCAGGTGAAGCCGCCGCCCACGCCCTCGAGCAGCACCAACTGCCCCGGCTTGACGCGGCCGCTGCGCACGCCTTCGTCCAGCGCCAGCGGGATCGAGGCCGCCGAGGTGTTGCCGTGCTGGTCCACGGTCACGATGACCTTGTCCAGCGGCACCTTGAGCTTCTTGGCGGTGCTTTGCATGATGCGGATGTTGGCCTGGTGGGGGATCAGCCAGTCGATGTCGCTGTCCTGCTTGCCGGCCTTGGCCAGTGCGGCCCGGGCAGCGTCTTCCAGCACGCCCACGGCCAGCTTGAACACGGCTTGGCCATCCATCTTGAGCACCGGATCCCCCAGCACGCTGCCGCCCGACACATGGCCGGGCACGCACAGGATGCCGACGTGCTTGCCATCGGCATGCAGGTCACTGGCCAGGATGCCCGGCTCGTCCGAGCCTTCCAGCACCACGGCGCCGGCGCCGTCACCGAACAGCACACAGGTGGTACGGTCCTTGAAATCGAGGATGCGCGAGAACACCTCAGCGCCGATCACCAGCGCGCGGTGGGCCGTGCCGGCCTTGATCATGGCGTCGGCCACGGTCAGGGCGTAAACGAAGCCACTGCAGACGGCCTGCACATCGAAAGCCGGACAGCCGTTGGCGCCCAGCTTGTTCTGAAGGATGCAGGCGGTGGACGGGAACACCATGTCCGGCGTCGACGTGGCGACGATGATGAGATCGATGTCCTGCGGCTGCAGCTTGGCTGCCTCCAGCGCGCGCCGTGCGGCTTCCACCCCGAGGTCACTGCTGCTCATCGCGGGATCGGCGAAATGGCGAGCCCGGATGCCGGTGCGTTCGACGATCCATTCGTCCGAGGTCTCGATGCCGTCAGCCGCCAGCTGGGCCACCAGATCGGCATTGCTCAGGCGCCGCGGCGGCAGGTAGCTGCCGGTGCCGATGATGCGGGAATAAGGTCTCATGTATGTTCTAGTGTTGAACCCGCAGACGGCCAGTCGGCCCGGCTGCGGTTACGCTGCGCCGGAGGCCCCGGCCAGCAGCGGGGCTGCATGGGCGATCCGGGCCTGCACCCGGTCCAGCAGCTTGTTCCGGGCTGCATCATACGCCCGGTTCAGTGCCTGCTCAAAAGCCAGCTCGTCGGCCGAGCCATGGCTCTTGAACACCAGGCCTCGAAGGCCCAGCAAGGCAGCGCCATTGTAGCGCCGGTGATCGACACGCCTTTTAAACGCAGAAAGCACAGGATAGGCGCAGATGGCAGCAATTTTCGTAAAAATGCTGCGCGAAAACTCTTGCTTCAAGAAGCCACCAATCATCGAGGCCAAGCCCTCGCTGGCCTTGAGCGCCACGTTGCCGACAAAGCCGTCGCAGACCACGATGTCGGTTGTACCCTTGAAGATGTCGTTGCCCTCGACGTTCCCAAAGAAATTCAAATCACCGAAATTAGCCGCAGATCGAAGCAGTTCACCCGCTTTTTTAATAACTTCGTTGCCCTTGATGACTTCTTCGCCAATGTTAAGCAGACCGACGGACGGGTTGGGATCATCGCGCAACACCGACACCAGGGCTGAACCCATGACGGCGAACTGCAGCAGGTGCTCGGCCGTGCAATCGACATTAGCCCCCAGATCCAGCACCGTGGTGGCGCCGCCGGTGGCATTGGGCAACTGGGTGGCGATGGCCGGGCGGTCGATCCCCTCCACCGTCTTGAGCACATAACGGGCAATCGCCATCAAGGCGCCGGTATTGCCGGCCGACACCGCTGCCTGGGCGACGCCATCCTTCACCCGCTCGATGGCCACGCGCAT
>JAYRLJ010000325.1:0-3733 GCA_041905305.1 Hylemonella sp.
CGTCAGGGAGGCGGTCGCCAACGCGCACCGTGGCCTCCGGGCCCAGGCATCCGTCGTCCGCTGCCGCCGCTGTAACGGCACCCTATTCAACACACGCAAACAACATAAGGAGAACACCATGAAGATGCTCAAGCGTGTCACTGTGAAGAAGAACGAGCGCGGCCTGCTGCTGCGCAATGGCGACTTCGAGCGTGTGCTGCAACCCGGCACGCACTGGCTGTTCTCGCCGATCGACACCCTGCGCGTGGAGGTCTTCGCGCTGGAGCAGGCCGCGTTCACCCACGGCCTGGCCGACTACCTGATGGCCAAGGAGCCGCAGGTGGTGGCGGCCGAGTTCGTGCGCGTGGAACTCACCGAGAACCAGGTGGGCCTGCGCACCGAGAACGGCGTGCTGGCCGAAGTGCTGGCGCCGGCCACCCGGCGCCTGTACTGGAAGGGCCTGGTCGGCGTGCAGGTGGAGGTGATCGAAATCGCCGGCACCAACGACCGGGCCGACGTGCCGGCCGCGGTGGTGTCGCGCCTCGTGCAGACGCAACTGCGCCAACGCGCGGTGGCGGGCCTGGCCGGCGTGCTGCAGGTGCAGGTGCCCGAACACGGTGCCGGCATCCTGTGGATCGATGGCAAGGTGGACCGGCTGCTGGCACCGGGCTCGTACGCGTTCTGGAAGTTCAACCGCAACGTGTCGGTGGAAGGGGTGGACCTGCGGCTGCAGGCGCTGGAAGTCACGGGCCAGGAGATCCTGACCCGCGACAAGGTGGCACTCCGACTGAACCTGTCGGCCACCTGGCGTTTCACCGATGTGCTGAAGGCCTACAAGGAACTGGCCAAGCCCGCGGACCACCTGTACCGCGAGCTGCAGTTCGGCCTGCGCGCTGCGGTGGGCACGCGCTCGCTCGACGAGCTGCTGGAGAACAAGACGGTCATCGACGAGGTCGTGACCGCCCAGGTCACCGCCAAGCTCGCAGGCTACGGCCTGCAGCTGGACGGCGTGGGCGTGAAGGACATCGTGCTTCCGGGTGAGATGAAGACCATCCTCGCCCAGGTAGTGGAGGCCGGCAAGGCTGCCGAGGCCAACGTGATCCGGCGCCGTGAAGAGACGGCGGCGACCCGCTCGCTGCTGAACACCGCCAAGGTGATGGAGGGCAACCCAGTCGCCCTGCGCATGAAGGAGCTCGAGACGCTGGAACGCGTGGCCGAGCGCATCGACAAGATCTCCGTGTTCGGGGGTCTGGACCAGGTAATCAACGGGCTGGTGAAGCTTCGCTGAGCACCCGCCCCGGCAGCGCACAAGCGTTGCCGGGGCCATTCACAATGGAGAACAACATGGATACCAACCACATCCACGAAGACGTGCCCGGCGGCGTGCCGTTGAAGATGTGGACGCGCGGCGTGCCCGTGGAAGACGAGGCCAAGCGCCAGCTGACCAATGCCGCGCGCCTACCCATCGTCTTCAAGCACATCGCGGCCATGCCGGACGTGCACTTCGGCATCGGCGCCACCGTGGGCTCGGTGCTCCCGACCATCAAGGCCATCATCCCGGCCGCGGTGGGCGTGGACATCGGCTGCGGCATGATCGCCTGCAAGACCACGCTGACGGCCGAGGACCTGCCGGACAACCTGGGCCCGCTGCGTTCGGCCATCGAGCGCGCGGTGCCGCATGGCCGCCAGCCCGGCAGCCGCGACCCCGGCGCGTGGCAGAAGGCACCGGGCAGCGTGAACACCGCCTGGGCGCAGCTGGAGCCCGAGTTCACCGAACTCTGCCGTGACTACCCCAAGCTGGAGAAGACCAACCACATCCAGCACCTGGGCACGCTCGGCACGGGCAACCACTTCATCGAGGTCTGCCTGGACGAGGCGGGTTTCGTCTGGTTCATGCTGCACTCCGGCTCGCGCGGCGTGGGCAACTTCATCGGCACGATGTTCATCGAGCTGGCCAAGCAGGACGCGATGCGCCATCAGGCGAATCTGCCGGACCGCGACCTGGCCTACTTCGAGGAAGGCAGCCACTACTTCGGCGACTACGTGCGCGCCGTGGGCTGGGCGCAGAAGTTTGCGGCCATCAACCGCGAGGTGATGATGAAGCGCGTGATCGAAGCCGCGAAGACGGTGATCCGCAAGAACTTCCAGAGCCACATCGAGGCGGTGAACTGCCACCACAACTACGTGAGCAAGGAACACCACTTCGGCGAGGACGTATACGTCACCCGCAAGGGCGCAGTGAGCGCAAAGGCCGGGCAGTTGGGCATCATCCCCGGCAGCATGGGCGCGCGCAGCTACATCGTGCGCGGCAAGGGCAATCCGGATTCGTTCGAGTCCTGCTCGCACGGCGCCGGCCGCGTGATGAGCCGCGGCGAGGCCAAGCGCCGCTTCACGCTGGCCGACCACCGCGCCGCGACGGAAGGCGTCGAATGCCGCAAGGACAAGGACGTGATCGACGAAACGCCCGCGGCCTACAAGGACATCGACGCGGTGATGGAAGCGCAGCGCGACCTGGTCGACGTGGTGCACACGCTGAAGCAGGTGGTGTGCGTGAAGGGCTGAGCAAGGCTTGGCAGTTCAGAGTTCGGGGCACTTCGCGCGAGCGGGTGCCCCGGTTTCGTTTCCGGGGCTGGCACGCCTGAAGTGCGGCTTTGCAGCTGTTGAGCTGCCAGGCGACATCGCTGCCTCGGAGTCGATTACACTGCATTATCGACTCAAAAAATGAGTCGATAAGTGTACGCATTCGACTCATATCCCGCCTCATCGGATGAAAGCCCGCCCGCCCACTTACGTCTGGCAGCACCCAAGCTGGCCCGACCTTCGGCACGACCGTATTCGTGTCAGTGAGGCCCTGGCCAAGGCGCGCCGTGCGCAGGGCTTGGTGGAAGGCAAGCTCGCAGTCCTGGGCTTCGAGCAACGCCTGGAGCTGGCCGCAGAAGCCTGGAGCCAAGAAGCGCTGGCCACGTCGGCCATCGAGGGCGAGCGCCTGGACCTGGCCGCCGTGCGCAGCTCGGTGGCGCGACGGCTGGGCGTGGGCCAGCAGGATGGGCCCAGCGCGCCGCGCAACGTGGAAGGCCTGCTCGACATCATGGACGACGCGGTCAGGCGCTGCCTTGACCCGTTGACCCACGAGCGCCTGCACGCCTGGCATGCCGCGCTCTTTCCCACCGGCTACTCCGGCATGACGAAGATCCGCGTCGGCGGCTACCGCGAGCATGGTGAGCCGATGCAGATCGTCAGTGGCCGCGTAGGCCGCGAGAAGGTGCACTACGAGGCGCCGCCTTCGGCGCGGGTGCCCGACGAGATGGATCGCCTGCTGCAGTGGTTCAACGCTACCACCGAACCCGACACGCTGGTCCGGGCCGCGCTCGTGCACCTGTGGTTCGAGACCATCCACCCCTTCGAGGACGGCAACGGCCGCCTCGGGCGCGTGCTGGTCGACCTGCTGCTGGCCCGCGACAGCGGCGAAGTCAGCCGCATGTTCCGCACGTCCCAGCGCCTGCTCGATCGTCGCCGCGACTACTACGCGAACCTGGAGCGCGCGCAGCATGGCGAACCCGACGTGACGGACTGGGTATGCTGGTTCATCGAACAGATGCAGGCCGCCTGCGAAGAGGCGTCGGCGGTGGTGGACCACATGCTCGTGAAGGCGCGTTTCTGGCTGGACCACGGCAACAAGGCCATGAATGAACGGCAACGCAAGGTGATGAACCTGCTGCTCGATGCCGGGCCGGGTGGCTTCGACGGCGGAATA
>JAYRLJ010000326.1:0-3726 GCA_041905305.1 Hylemonella sp.
GCCCTGGGTTCCGATTTCGATCCGCTCGAGTTCGACCGCTACACGCGCTTCCAGGAAGTGACGCGCATGCTGGCCGAATCGGTGAACGACGTGGCCACGGTGCAGCGCTCGCTGCAGCGCAACGTCGCGCAGGGCGAAGACGAGCTGGCCGCTCAGTCGCGCCTGACGCGCGAGCTGCAGGACGATTTGCTCCGCAGCCGGATGGTCGAGTTCGATTCCCTGGCCGAGCGCCTGCACCGCGTGGTGCGCCAGGCGGCGCGCGAAGGCGGCAAGCAGGTGCAGCTGGAAGTGCAGGGTGGCGGCATCGAACTGGACCGCGGCGTGCTGGAGCGCCTGATCGGCGCCTTCGAGCATTTGCTGCGCAACAGCGTGGCCCACGGCATCGAACAGCCCGCCGAGCGCGAGAAGGCCGGCAAGTCGCCGATGGGCACCATCCGCATCAAGCTCTCGCAAGAGGGCAACCAGGTGCTGATCGCTTTCAGCGACGACGGCGCCGGTCTGAACCTGGCCCGCATCCGCGAGAAGGCCAGCAAGCTCGGTCTGCTGCCGGAAGGCCGCGAGGCGACCGAGCACGAGCTGATGCAGCTGATTTATGCGCCGGGCTTCTCGACCGCCGGTCAAGTGACCGAGCTGGCCGGCCGTGGTGTGGGCATGGACGTGGTGCGAGCCGAGGTCAACACCTTGGGCGGCTATGTGCTGACGCGCAGCCAGGCCGGCAAGGGTGCCGAGTTCGACCTGCGCGTGCCGCTGACCACCGCGCTCACCCAGGTGGTGCTGCTGCGCTGCGGTGAAGTCGAGGTGGCGGTGCCGGCCAGCCTGGTCGATTCCGTGCTGCGCCTGCCCAATGCGCAGTTGGAGAAGGCCTATGCCGAGGGGCATCTGACCGCCGGCATGCGCGGCCAGGAGATGCAGGTGCCGATCTACTGGATGGGCGGCCTGCTCTCGCACAACGACCATCCGCAACTCCATGGCAAGCACGCCGCGGTGGTGCTGGTGCATTCCGGTCCGGACCGCATCGCCATCCATGTGGACGAGGTGGTCGGCAACCAGGAAGTGGTGGTCAAGAACCTCGGCCCACAGCTCATCCATGTGCCGGGTCTGGCGGGCATCAGCCTGCTGGCCAGTGGCTCGGTGGCGCTGATCTACAACCCGGTGGCCCTGGCCGAACGCTACGGCGCCCAGGCCAATGCACGGGCCCATGCGGGTGGCGCACCGGTCATCGCACCGGTCGCGGCGGCCGAGGTGCTGGCCCCGCTGATCCTGGTGGTGGACGACTCGCTCACCGTGCGTCGCGTCAGCCAGCGTTTCCTGGAGCGCGAGGGCTACCGCGTGCAACTGGCCAAGGATGGCCTGGACGCGATGGAACAGCTGGCGCGCGAAGAGCTGCCCGATCTGGTGTTGTCCGACATCGAGATGCCGCGCATGGACGGCTTCGATCTGGTTCGCAATCTGCGCGCCGATGAGCGCCTGCGCAAGCTGCCGGTGGTGATGATCACCTCGCGGATTGCGGCCAAGCACCGCGAGTACGCCGAGGCGCTGGGCGTGCAGGGCTACCTGGGCAAGCCCTATGACGAGGAAGTGCTGAAGGGCCTGATCCGTCAGTACACTGGCTCGAAGGCGACCGCGGTCGCGTGATCGGAAAGGGGCAGGGCGCAGCACCTGCCCCCCGCCAAACTGGGCATGACGAAGGTCGTTGAACAACTCGCGGAGTTGACGGGCTACAAGGACCGGGACGTCATGGACGTCACCCTGGTCGTGGCTTTGCGCGACCTCCTCAACCCCTTGTGCGTCAGCATCTACCGCGCGGTCGGCACCCCGCCCGACCTGCGCTGGATGTCGCGTGCGCACCTGGGCTACGGCGAGCTGGTGCCCACCGCCGATTCACTGGCCGGTGATCTCTCCAGCCTGCCGCCGCTCGATCAGTACCCGGCGCGTCTGTCCTGCCTGCAGCGTCGCGAGCTGCGCGAATCCGCCAGCCGCTCCGAGTTCACCTGCCACTTCCCGTTGCTCTCCGAGCACGATGGCGATGGCGTACTGGAAGTGGTCACGCGCACGCGCCTGAGCCCGGCCGAGCAGCGCACCGTCAGCGCCATCCTGCGCGTGTTCCACAACTTCCAGGGCCTGCTGGATTACTCGGAACGCGATTCGCTCACCGGCTTGCTGAACCGCAAGACCTTCGACGCCAGCTTTCTCAAGCTGCTCGGCGAGGCGCCGGCCATGCCCAGCGCCGTGGCGGTGGGCGACCGCCGCCACGACGTGCATGCCACCTACTGGCTGGGCGTCATCGACATCGATCACTTCAAGCGTGTCAACGATGGCTTTGGCCATCTGATCGGCGACGAGGTGCTGCTGCTGCTCTCGCGCCTGATGCGCACTTGCTTCCGCTACCACGACCGGCTCTACCGCTTTGGCGGCGAAGAGTTCGTGGTGCTGATCCGCTGCGAACTCGGTGACGACGCGCAGCTGGTGTTCGAGCGCCTGCGCCAGCAGTGCGAGGCCTTCAATTTCCCGCAGGTGGGCCATGTGACGCTGTCGATCGGATACACCCGCATCCGCAACCCCGACACGCCCACCGCCTGCTTTGACCGCGCCGACAAGGCCGTCTACTTCGCCAAACACCACGGCCGCAACCAGGTGCATGGCTACGAGCAGCTGCTGGCCGCCGGTCATGTGCAGGAAGAGACCGAGAAGGCCAGCGACGTCGAGCTGTTCTAAGACAAGCAAGCAGCCCGTGAGCCAAGGCCGGACGCAGTCCGGCCTTTGTCATTTCTGGCCGCGTCCTCCATTTGGCGGAGCTGTCGCAAATGTTCAAGCAAGCGCTTGAATGGTTTGCTAGCATGCGCCGCCATGTCGAAAACCCTGAGTTCCAAGCCGCCCGCGGCCAAGTGCTTGGGGCGGCCGCGCCAGGCCCAGGAACAGGGCGCGCGCGAGCGCCTGCTGGATGCCGCCTCGGTGCTGTTCGCCGAGCAGGGCTTTGCCGAAACCTCGACCCGCGAGATCTGCACCGCCGCCGGGCTGAACCCGGGCGCCATCCACTACCACTTCGGCGACAAGGACGGGCTTTATCGCGCCGTGCTGGCGCGCCCGCTGGAAGTCATGAGTGCCCAGCACCAGGGCTTCGCCGATCCCTCCTTAAGCCTGCGCGAGGGCCTGGCGCGTTTCTTCGGCGCCTTTCTGAGCGAGGCCGCCGAGGAACTGGAGCTGCGCCTGCATCTGCGCGAGCTGCTCAAGCCCAGCACGGTCTATGCCGAGACGATCCAGGAGTTCATCGGCCCCAACCAGCGTGCGCTCTCCGAGCTGCTGGCCCGCCACATCGGTGTGGCGCCGGACGACGAAACCGTGCTGCAACTGGGCTATGGCCTGGTGGCGATGGCGCAGGACTACTGCCTCTCGCGCGCCTTCATGCAGCTGCTGACTCCGGGCTATCTGGCGGACCCGGCCGCCTTTGACCGCATCCGCGAGCGCCTGCTCGATTGGGCCGAGGTGCTGGTGGCGCATGAGCGTGCCCGCCATGCAGCCCGCCCGAAGCCGAGCGCGTCCAAGAAGAAAACTTCCGCTGCCAAGACCCCCCAATGAAGACCGTTTCCAAACTGACCGCGCTGGCCGCGGCCCTGCTGCTGGGCGCCTGTGCCGTGGCGCCACCCCTGCAGGACCCCAAACCGCCCCTGCCGGCGCAATGGCTGGCACCGCTGCCGCATGGCGGCCAGGCCGCCAACCTGGTGGACT
>JAYRLJ010000327.1:0-1546 GCA_041905305.1 Hylemonella sp.
GCTTTCTGCATGGAATCCCTGCGTGGTGGTACAGAGACCGGGAGGGGCGCCTCCACCGTATTGAGCCGCCAGCCGTCGCGGCTGAGTCTGGCGGTGCCTTCCCTTTTCGCTTTGAGCAGGCGCAGGTGGACCAACTGGTGGAGGCTGGAGTGCCAGATCTGGTGCTGTTCCACGTGCGAACCAATCAGCCTCATTTGCTTGAAGCCATGGGCGCATCCGCTCAGTACTGCGAGATTCGCCGCTGGGTCCTCAAGGCTCGCAGCCTGGGCCTGGTGGGACTACGGGATCTGGTGAATCTGAGCTGTATCGGACTGATTTACGGTGAGCGCTTTGAGCTGGAACCGGAGATTGGTGCATTGATGGCCCAGGTGAAGGCTGGGCACAAGACCCTGGACCAGGTGATGCTGGAGCTGCCGGAATGAACGCTCACTTGAATCGGCGAGTTTGGTGTTGCGGCGCTCTCGGCTTGCTGCTTGGAACAACCGGCTGTGAGGGGAAGACTATGAAGGTCGTACTGGATGTAGTGCTGTTCAGCTACTTGGATCGAGCCATCTTCGATGTGGTGTTGTCGGGGACAGATATTGGCTTGGCGGGACCTTACCCGGCGTCGGGCATGGGTTCGATGTCGGGTGTGGCGTTGCGGACCGGACCTCAGGCGCTGAAGTGGCGCCTAGGTGGACCCGAGGGAACGCCGCGGAACGGCGAAACCGTGCAATGCAAGAACCAAGTGTTGCTCGACGACGTGAAGCCCGAGCACCGTTTCCTTGGAGTGCACATCTACGACGACGACACGGCTGAATTGATCACGGAGGAGCACTTTCCGCAGCGCAGTGAACGCGGTGAGGCCTACGCGGTTCGTTGGAGGGCTAGCAATGGCAAATGAGGCGGTTCTCGCCAGCGGCGCAGCCAATCGCGACGTTGGACCCTTCGCGCCAGGACCCTTCCAAGATTGCTCTGACATCGTCCATCTCTCTGTCTTCTTCGACGGCACCGGCAATAACAAGGACGCGGACGAGCCCGACAAGAAGTGGAGCAATGTGGCGCGGATGTGGCGCGCCGCGTTGATGCGAGTCAACCAAGAGTCGGCGGGCATCTATCCCATATATGTGTCCGGCGTCGGCACCCCGTTCAACGGCACCGCGACCGGCTGGCTGGATGCGACGGGTACCTGGGTAGAGGACAAGGTGTTCGGGATGGCGGGGGGCAGTGGCGGTGACCGCCGCATGGAGTTCGCCGCCGACAACGTGAACGAGCGTCTGCGCGACCGTCTGCTGTCCAATGCCGCGCGCTTCGGCGGCGAACTGGCGGCCTATTCCGTCAAGGGCAAGTCCAAGAGCTTCGCGGAGGTCAATGGGGCCCTGGGCAAGCATCGGCTGGTCAAGGTCATCAACTTGTCGGTGTTCGGCTTCTCGCGCGGTGCCGCGCTGGCTCGGGCCTTTGCGAACCGCGTCGTGGAGCTGTGTGAGCGCCGCGGCTCCGAGCTGTATTACGAGGGCTACCCGCTTCGTCTCAGCTTCATGGGCCTGTTTGATACCGTGGCCTCCTT
>JAYRLJ010000327.1:1556-3722 GCA_041905305.1 Hylemonella sp.
GGCTGGCATCTACCAATACCCGCCTTCCCTGGGACGAACGCGAGCTGCTGGTTCCGGTTGAGGCGGAACGCTGTGTGCACTATGTGGCGGCACATGAGCTGCGCTTCTCCTTCCCGGTCGATCTCATCCGGGTCAAGGGCAAACTGGACGGGCGCTGGGTCGAGAAGTGCTATCCCGGCGTGCACTCGGACGTGGGCGGCGGCTATCACCCTGTCACCCAAGGCATTAGCAACAACGCCGCTCGAATTCCAATGCGGGACATGATGCAGGAGGCAGTACTGCACGGAGTTCGCATGCTGAGCTATGGACAAGTCCAGGCTGCGAACGCGCCGCTGTTTCGGGAGCGGTTCGAGTGTTTACCCGCCACGCTTGCAGCCTACCTGGGCTATATGCGCTCCGCGAGTGCCACGGAGGGTCGCATTGAAGACATCCGTCGCCAGCACATGAGACTGCTCTACAGCGCCTACGGCACCTTGCATCGCCTTGGGCAGCAGAACCCTGGCGACCGAAAGCGCGATGAGTCGTTCTTGAAGTACAAGTTTCTCGGCCCCAAAGGCATGGCCTGGGAGGTGGAGAAGTACCGGAGCGCCCTGCGGCATGCCAGGAACGCGCGCGAATCGGGGCGACTGCGGATTGGTCAGAGCCTGGAAAGCTACGCGCAGTACGTCAAGCCGCAGGACTGGCAGCTTGCGGCTTGGGATGCCACCGCCCCAGACGCCGTGCTGGCCTATGTGCGTGAATTCGTGCATGACTCCAAGGTCGACTTCGTTGGCAATGTCGAGCCCTTCAGCTACTTCCGGCTTCGGACCATGCAGGAGTCCACGCGCAGCGTGTGGAACGAGACGGGCGACTGGATTGCTGACAAGGCGCAGGCCGCAAAGGCTGCAGGTCAAGAGGTCGCTGAGGCTGCCGAACACAAGGTCGACGCGGCCGCAGACTGGACCAGTGAGAAAGCCAGGCAGGCGCGCGATGCCACGGTGGAGGCCTATGACGCCGCCAAGGTCAAGGCAGGGCAGGCCTACGACGCAACCAAGCACAAAGCCGAAGAGGCATACGACGCCACTAAAGAGAAGGCGGTCGAGACCTACGACGCTGCCAAGCGTAAGGCCCGCGCGGCCTACGAGGCGAGCGAACGTGCGGCACGGGCTGCCCAGCGCGAGGCAGCCGCTGCTGCGCAGAAGGGTAAGCGAATCGTGGAACAGGGCGTCGAATGGGTGGAGCAGGAGGCCAGTGACGCAGCAAAGGCGGCAGAGGCGGCCTATCGACGTGCCAAGGCTGCGATGGGGCTTTGACGTACCTTCAGAACGGCGTTGCCAACGGGAACAGCACGGCGGTCTCTAGCCTTGCAGAGGCATCCAGTGTCGAAGACCATGTCGACCCAGTTTGGGGGGTAGACCAGGTTCAAGATCCCGAGAGAGCACGCCGCTATAAGCAAGCTTTGGGGTTCCTGTTCCGCTACGACTACCTCCACGCCAGCGTTTCCGAGAATGACCGCATCGTGCCCCTGCATCCCGCACCGCTGCCAGCGTGGGATGACGCATCCGAGTGGCTGAAGGCCCATGAGGCGAACACTCCGCCGACGTTCCCGAGCGAAGAGCGGTTTGCCGAGGTGGCTCGCGCCAAGGGCCTGGATCTCCAGATGGGCCGCACTCTGATTGCCGGGTGTTGAACAAGCCCGCCGACTCGCCGATGCCCCAATCAATCCGCGCCTTGTTCGTGGCGGGCTTAGTGCTGATGGTTGGCCTGTTCGCTTGCGCCTTCCTGCCGAGCAGCCGAGGCCAAGGACTCTGCGAACCAAGCGCGGGCGGAATGTTCTTTCTGTTCATCCTGGCGGCCGCGGGTGTTTTATGGTTGCTCGTCTGTAGCGCTGTGACTTGGCTGGCGTTCCGGGCAATGACCGAACCCTGGCCAGAGAACGCGGCATCACTGGCGTGGATCCTTTGGTTTCTACCAATCCTGCTTTGCTGCGCTGCCCTTCTGATTTCGATCTGAACGGAAGGTGCTGCCCCGGGGCCGACAAGTTGCCGGTCAGCCCATTAGTGTTTTGCAGGACCGTTGCCCGCCGCCTGCCTGGGCGCGGTGTCCAGAGCTTGCCCGTCGTGCCAACTTGCGCTCACACGTTTTCATTTGCAAGCATCACCGTCCCATGACCCGAACACCAGATCT
>JAYRLJ010000328.1:0-3681 GCA_041905305.1 Hylemonella sp.
AGCTGCACCGCATCGGGTCCCAGCGCCGGTACATGGCCGCTCAGACCAGTCAACGCTGCCGGGCCAACGCCACGCAAACAGGCCAAGGGCATGCCGTGCAGGTTGGCGCTGGGGCTGGTGCGGCGGCTGTTGCAGTCGGCATGGGCATCGAGCCAGAGCACGCGCAGGCGCCGGCCGTGCGCGCGGCAGTGGCGCGCCACCGCACTGAGCGAACCGATGGTCAGACTGTGGTCGCCGCCCAGCAGAAGTGGCAACTGACCCTGTGCCAGTGCCGTCGCCACCGCCGCGTGGACCAGGCGTGTCCAGGCGCTGACTTCGGGCAGGTGACGGTAGCCGTCATCGGCGGGGCGTTGCGGGTTGGGTGGCCCCTGCAGGTCACCGCCGTCCCACACGGCAAGTCCTCTGGTCCGTAATGCGGCCACCAGACCGGCTGCGCGCAAGGCGGCCGGGCCACGTTCGCTGCCCAAGCGGTTGGCGCCGGCGCTGCTGGGCGCGCCGATCACGGCCATCTCGTGCTTCAATGCGGCTTGCATGAGCGTCATTGTGCGGGAGACACAGCATGTTCCGAGACCGGACCGAAGCGGCCAGCAAGTTGGCCGACACGTTGAAGGACTACCTGGGGCGCAAGCCGCTGGTGCTGGCCATTCCGCGCGGCGCGGTACCGATGGCGCGGCTGATTGCCGAGCGCCTCGGCGGCGATTTCGACGTCGTTCTGGTGCGCAAGCTGCGTGCGCCGTGGCAGCCGGAGCTGGCCATCGGTTCGGTGGACGAAAGTGGCTGGACCTATCTCGCACCCTATGCCGAAACCTATGGTGGTGATGCCGCCTACATTGAGAAGGAAAAGCGCAAGCAGCTGGAGACGATCCGTCAGCGCCGTGCCCAGTACACGCCACTGCGACCGCATATCGACCCGGCCGGACGTACCGTCATCGTGGTCGATGACGGCCTGGCCACCGGCGCCACCATGATCGCCGCTCTGCATGGCCTGCGTCAGCAAAAGCCCGCCAAGCTGGTCTGTGCGGTGCCGGTGGCGCCGCCCGAGACGGTGGAGAAGGTGCGCGAGCTGGCCGACGAGGTGGTGTGTCTGGCCACGCCCGAATTCTTTCAGGCCGTCGGCCAGTTCTACCGCGACTTCCCGCAGGTCGAAGACGAGGAAGTCATCGCACTCCTGAAAGCGAACTAGCTTTTAGTGAACCGGATGGCGTGAGGCCAACCAACCGAGAGACGCCATGCGTTGTGGCGTACAAATACCCCAACCGGGGAACGCCGTGGAACCGGCTCGGCCGGGTCACTGGCGTTGCCCCCTGGAGGGGGGTGGCGTAGCGACACGAAGTGCGCGTAGCCTGGGGGTGTTCGTCATACCCCGCGCAAGTGGTGACTGAACCAAGCCGCCGCCTGGCGCGCCACCGCTTCCAAGGTGCCCGGCTCCTCGAACAGGTGGGTAGCGCCCGGCACCACCACCAGCTCCTTGGCGCCGGTCAGCCGCTGCAACGCCTCCTGATTGAGTTCCAGCACCTCCGGGTCGTGTCCGCCCACCAGCAGCAGCGTCGGTGCGGTCACGCGGGCCAGGTCATGGGCGCCGGCCAGGTCGGGCCGGCCGCCGCGCGACACCACGGCCTTGATGAGTTCCGGCACGGCCGCCGCGGCCTGCAGCGCGGCGGCGGCACCGGTGCTGGCGCCGAAGTAGCCGATCGGCAAGCGTTGCGTCTGCGCATGCTGCAGCACCCAGCGCGTGGCCACCAGCAGGCGGTGGGTCAGCAGCGGGATGTCGAAGCGGGTCTGGTAGTCGAGGTCCTCACCCACGGTCAGCAGGTCCAGCAGCAAGGTGCCCAGGTGCTGGGCGTGCAGTTCGCGGGCAACGAAGTTGTTGCGCGGGCTGTGGCGACTGCTGCCGCTGCCATGCGCGAACAGTACGATGCCCTGGGGGTTCGCCGGCAGCTGCAGCATGCCTTCGATGTGCGTGCCATCCACCGGAATGTGTACCAGCTGTTCCAGCGCGGGTTTCATCATGGGGGCTCCTCGGGCTCAGGCACCGATGGCGATCGGGATGCGCCGACGGCCGAAATTGCCGGCCTGTTCGGCAAAGCGGCCGGCGATGGCGCCGCCGCAGTCCGGGCAGCGCCCGTCGGGTGTGAGGCGGTAGTTGGCGATGCGATGCCAGTCGCGTTCGATCAGTGCGGTTTGGCAGTGCGGGCAGAAGGTGGTGTCACCCTCGGCGTGGCGCACGTTGCCGGTGTAGACGTAGTGCAGCCCATGGTCCATGGCGATCTTGCGCGCCCGGATCAGCGTGGCAGCGGGCGTGGCCGGCACGTCGGGCATCTTGTGGTCGGGGTGGAAAGCGGTGAAGTGCAGCGGCACATCGGGACCGAGCTCGCGCACGATCCAGCGGCTCATCGCAGTCAACTCCTCGTCGCTGTCGTTGTGGCCGGGGATCAGCAGCGTGGTGATCTCGAACCAGACTGAGGTCTCGTGCTTGAGGTAGACCAGTGTGTCGAGTACCGGCTGCAGGTGCGAGCCGGTGAGCTTGAAATAGAAGTCGTCCGTGAAGGCCTTCAGGTCGACGTTGGCGGCGTCCATCTTGGCGTAGAAGGCCCGTCGCGCCGGGTCGTGCATGTAGCCGGCCGTCACCGCCACCGTCTCCACGCCGTGCGCATGGCAGGCATCGGCCACGTCCATGGCGTACTCGGCAAAGATGACCGGGTCGTTGTAGGTGAAGGCCACGCTACGGCAGCCCGACTCGGCCGCCGCCTGGGCAATGGCTTCGGGCGAGGCCTGGTCCATCAGGCGGTCCATGTCGCGCGACTTGCTGATGTCCCAGTTCTGGCAGAACTTGCAGGCCAGGTTGCAGCCGGCGGTGCCGAAGGACAGCACGCTGCTGCCGGGGTAGTAGTGGTTGAGTGGCTTCTTCTCGATCGGGTCGATGCAGAAGCCGGAAGAGCGGCCGTAGGTCGTGAGAATCATCTGCCCGCCGTCGCGCATGCGCACGAAGCAGGCGCCGCGTTGGCCTTCGTGCAGCTTGCAGTCGCGCGGGCAGAGGTCGCACTGCAGTCGGCCGTCGTCCAGGGCGTGCCACCAGCGCGCCGGGTAGCGGTCGAGGTCTATGGCCGTTGTCATGCCGCAGTGGCGAGCCGCAACTCGCCTTCCTTCCATTTCGTCACGGAGTAGCGCATCAGGCGTACGTCCGCATGCCAGAACGACGCCGGCAGGCCGGCCTTGCGCTTGAGCTGGGTCAGGAAGTCGTCCGCCGCAGGGAGCTGTTCCCACACCTGCGGCAAGAAGGTGCTGCGTTGCGCGCCATACTGGAGCACCACACCATCGACACCCGGACGCAACAGGGCCAGTGCTTCGGCTTCGCTGGTGCACTCCAGCGCCTGCATGGGTGAGA
Organism: Hylemonella sp.; assembly: GCA_041905305.1. Lineage (GTDB taxonomy): Bacteria > Pseudomonadota > Gammaproteobacteria > Burkholderiales > Burkholderiaceae_C > Hylemonella. Next base: position 3,386 of record JAYRLJ010000328.1, read on the forward strand.
GCAGTGAAACTTCGACGTTGGTGATGCTCAGTTCGCCTTCCGTCAGAGGCGCAAAACGCGGGTCGCGCAAGGCGGCGGCCACGGCATTGGCCTGCACGTCGTGCTGCAGCGGACGATGCGCTTGCAGTGTGCCGATGCAGCCACGCAGTTCGCCGTGCTGTGTCAGGGTGACGAAGCTGGCGCCGGGTTCCTTCAGCCAAGCGGCAGCGGCATCGTCAACCGGTCGGGTCGCGGCGCCCAGGGCCTGCGTGATCGCTGCACGTGCCAGCGCCAGCAGCGCCTGACCTTGCTCAGTG
>JAYRLJ010000329.1:0-2419 GCA_041905305.1 Hylemonella sp.
CACAGGAATCGCTGGCGAACCTCGCCGGCATCGAGCGTTCGCACATGGGCAAGGTCGAGCGCGGCGAGCACATGCCCACGCTGGCGATCATCTTCAAGATCGCCGGCGCGCTCGAATGCAGCACGGCCGTGCTGATGGGCAAGACGGAAGAGTTGCTGGCCGCTGTTCGGGAATAGCCATCGAAGCCCCACCCTCATGACGGGGCTCTGGTCTGGCGCCGGTCAGATCGACAACAAGAAAAGGACGCTGGAAGTGATATTGCCGCTCGTTGATCCCTTTATCCAGCCTTACGAGGCATGGACAACAAGAACGCCCAGTATTGAAGAGATGATGGAAGCGCAGAAGCGAACGGGGAAGGTATCGCTTCACGTGAATGATCAGTTAATTGCCAGAGTCACGACAGGGCTTGAAGCTGCCAACTATATCGGTAGCGTTGGTGCGGATAATGGCCTGGGCAATCACATTAACGACGCATTGGACAACGACAGCAGCTATGCGGTGTGGCGTCGTGAAATGCCGAGTGCAACCCCACCAGGTTTGAAGAACTACAAGAGCAGATACCCCGCGTATGACGCCCTACAGGTCAATAGCGAGATCAATGTCCACGGTGCATGCCTGTCGCCGGGACAAGTGCTGTTCCATGCGGGAGTGTGGCCAGGTGGACTCTCATTGGTGACGGATAGGCCGTTGTCGTCCTCCTTCTGTCCGCAAGTGGCACTGAGGAATGCGGAACACAGAGGGAAAGCCTATGACGCCAACCGCATTGATCTCTTCGTCTTGCGCGTAGCTGCTTCGGCCACAAAGGCGTTCGCTTACAAGCGAAAGGGGTTGGCGCTAGGACATGAGAACGAGGTACTGTTTTCTGCTGGCGCAAGTTTGTCTTTAATTTCACAGACCTTGATTCGCCATGACCACCCTGTAGGCAAAGCTCATTGCTCCGAGAAACGTGTACCTCTCTACGTTCTGGAAATCGAACTTAGCTGATTGCGGTATCCAAGCAGCACTGCGCCCCGCCGCGAGGGCGGGGCGCTGCGGCGGTTACGCCGCCTGGGGCTTGCTGCGCGACCAGATCAGGTCGTGCGTGCCGTTCTCGCCTTCGATCAGGCGGGCATAGACCGTTGCCGCAAATGAAGGATCGTCGAGGGTCACGGACAGATATTCCCGCCCGGCCTCGCTGGTCTTCTTCCACGCCGCGCCGATGTCGTGGCTGGCGGCCTGGACGCGGAAGTCCGGGGCCTTCTCGTTGTCCCCCTTGTCGTTGGGAACCAGCTTGACCTTGACGTTGAGCGTCAGGGTGCGAAGCGTGCCGGCGAAGCCGTCTTTGTCTGCGGTGAAGGTGCCGATGTTGGCCATGATGTTTTCTCCGTTCGGTTGAACAAGGTTCGCGCCCATCGCGTCCTTGTTGTGATCCGGCCGGCGGGGGACGGGCTGGCTGCACCGCTTGCGGTCGCAACGCAGTGGAGAGCCGGGAGGCGAAAAGAATTTGTCCCGCGAGGAATGCGCCGAACGCAGTGACAAAGCAGGGGAAATTGTTTTCGCCGGACGGTTGCAGCCATAAAGCCCGAGGCGCAGCCGTGCCACCGCCAGGATTCACAACAACACAAGGACGCCTTGGGCCGAACCGCTCCGAAAGGAGATGGGGCCGACTCGGTATCCCCGCTCGAAGGCTTCTCCGGCTCGCCCGCTGATGCGGGCCAGGTCAACCACCCGACGACAGGTGAGAACGCCCCTGCCGCACCTTGCGGCGCCGGTCTTGAGGCGTGGGGTGGAAGCTCCATAGCGATGCCGGGCGGGTTGTCCGTGAACCGTCCTTCGTGACGTGATGGGCGAGAACCACCAGCGTTGAGGACGGCACGTATTTGCACAACCTGCCGCAGTAAGCACCAGCGTGTTCGCCAAGCCCTGTCCATACGGAGGGGCCCTGACCCGGCCGATCCGGTATGTGCCGGTTCGGCGGTATCAAGGGGCGCCAAGCCTGCGCGGCGGGGATAGCCCACAGGGCTTTCCCCTGGAGGCAAGCGAAGCGCGCAGCGCCGCAGGCGCGAAGGCGTGAGGGATTGGACGCCGAATGGCCGTGACGGCAAAGACGGCACGGGGCGCAGCCCGAAAGCCCGGCGGCGCATCGCGCCGACACGCCCAGAAGCGTCACAGCATCATGCCGCCATATGCGCAACAAATTCAGGTTATGCACAAAACATCAATTTCATGCTAGAGTATGTGAAATCATGCGCAACATAGCTAATTGAGGTGAATCATGGCCTTCCGAGCAGATGAAGCAGCACGCGCCGGGTACGAAGAAGTGGAGAAGTACCTTGTCCCCCGCCCCCGGGATGCCGATGAGGCTCAGCGGGCGCGAAGCAGGAGGGCTCTGGAGGACATAGCTGACGGACTGGGGCCAGTCGTTGACAGATACCCTTCG
>JAYRLJ010000329.1:2429-2968 GCA_041905305.1 Hylemonella sp.
ATCCCGTCACCATCCCCAGCGATCGCTGCGGCTATAAGGGGCTGGATCACACGAGGTTCTTCGTCAATGGATTCATCACCTGCCCGTATGGCGATGGCCAAGAGGTTTTGGATTCCGTTCTGGCACTTCCCCGCCACCACGCGGCTTACATCACGGCGGAAAAGCTGGATGTGCAGTTCTACAACCCGCAGACAACGCCCATTCTGGTCAAGTGTCATTGGGAAGAACTTTTCCCAGACCACATGATTCCGCTGTCTGTCGCTGTCCCCCTGCTTCTGGAGAAGGAAGTCCCCTGCTGGACGTGGTCGCAAGTCGCCGAGACCTGGGAGTCGATGCGCTCGTATTTCCTGGGTGCTCCTCACGGTGCCCGGTCATCGCTGTTCGTAAGCCAGGAAACTGGACAGGGCATCAAAAAGGTCTGGGAGACGCTAATCTACACAGGGATGTTTGGCCCGATCAAAGTGTGATGGAAGCAGCGAGGCATCCCAAGCGATGTATCAACGCCGCCGCCCGCGCATAAGCGTGGGCAGCGGCGTTCT
>JAYRLJ010000329.1:2978-3669 GCA_041905305.1 Hylemonella sp.
TGTTGGCCTTAAACACCGGGCGCGGCCGCTGCCGCGCCCGGATTTTTTGCGTTCACCGCACCCAGGACGGAACGGCCTGGGCGCGGTGCTGATCGGGTTATTCCTTCATCTCGATGGGCCACCACACGGCACGCGGCAAGGCGCGGCCCGTGATGGGGTGAATGTCAGTGAGGTCGGCGCGGGCCGTCCAGCCCGAGGGTGGGCGGTAGCCGCGCACGTCGCCTTCGCCGTGTCAGCGGCAGGCGCGCACCGTGCCGGGCACATATATCGCCGCCATGCGCGGGCGGCTGGTCGTGATGCGGGTCATAGGCGGTTCTCCTTGCAGCGAAGCGCCCCGGTTGAGGCCGGGGCGCTTGCCTTCGGCGCGGGTCAAGCCGCCAGCGCCTCGGCGGGTTCATTCGCCATTGCATCGGCATCCTCCGGGGCATTCTGCTCCGAGCCTTCTTCCTGCGCGGCCTCCGGGCTTGCGGCCTTGAAGATGGCGGGCATCCAGCCTGTGCCATTCGCCAGCCGTTCGGCCTCGCAGGCAATGTCGGCCTTCTTGAGCTTGCCCAGCCGGTTGACGGAATCCGGCGCGAACTCGCCCACTGCGTCCAAGATCACTGCCTTGGACACGTGCTTGAAATAGCCTTCTGCGGTCGGCTGCCACCATGCAGCCATGTCGAGGCCCACGGCCTGCGCCAGTTCCTCG
>JAYRLJ010000330.1:0-3639 GCA_041905305.1 Hylemonella sp.
ATGTTCTCGTTGGCGGCCTCGTGCTCGCGTGAGGAGCCGCCGAGCGAATCGCCGCCTTCGTCGAGCTTGAAGGGCAGCATGCCCTCGGTTACCCCGATCAGGATCACGTGCGGCCACTCCAGGCCTTTGGCGGCGTGCAGGGTGGACAACGTCACGACGTTCTGGTCCTGCTCGCGCTCGCTGATGGTGGACAGCAGCGAGATCGTCTGTGCCACCTCCAGCAGCGACTTCTTCTCGCTCGCCAGCGTCACGCCGGCAGCATCGTCGATCTGGCCGCCGCAGCGCTGCGCCATCCAGTCGCAGAACTCCATCACATTGGTCCAGCGCGAGGCAGCGAGCTTCTCGTTGTCTTCGCTGTCGTACAGATGCTTCTCGTAGCCGATTTCTTTCAGCCAGTCGGTGAGAAACGCACGCGCATCCTCCGCGCCGGTGGTGTGGCGGGCGCGGTACTCCAGGTCGTTCACATAACGACCGAATTCGTGCAGGCTGCCGACCGCGCGCGCGTTCAGCACCGACGGCAGGGACGAGGAAAACAGCGCCTCGAACAGGCTGAGCTTGTACTGGCTGGCGAAGGTGCCGAGCGATTGCAGCGTCTGGTGGCCGATGCCGCGCTTCGGCGTGGTGACAGCCCGCAGGAAGGCCGGGTCGTCGTCGTTGTTGACCCACAGCCGGAACCAGGCGCAGAGGTCACGGATCTCGGCGCGGTCGAAGAAGCTCTGGCCGCCCGACACCTTGTACGGAATCTGGGCCTTGCGCAGCGCCTGCTCCAGCACGCGCGCCTGGTGATTGGCGCGGTAGAGCACGGCGAAGTCGCGGAACTCCTTGTGCTGCGAGTTGCTGCGCAGACTCTGGATGCGCGCCACCATGCGTTCGGCCTCGTGTTCCTCGTTGTCGGCATCGACCACGCGCACCGGCTCGCCTTCCCCCAGGTCGCTCCACAGGCGCTTGGGGAACAGCTTGGGGTTGGGGCCGATCACGTTGTTGGCCGCCTGCAGGATGGCGCCGGTGGAGCGGTAGTTCTGCTCCAGCTTGATCACCTTCAGGTTCGGGAAGTCGACCGGCAGCTTCTTGAGGTTGTCCAGTGTGGCCCCACGCCAGCCGTAGATCGACTGGTCGTCGTCACCCACGGCGGTGAAGCGCGCGGCATTCGGGTCGTCCGGCACCAGCAGCTTGAGCAGCTCGTACTGGGTGGCATTGGTGTCCTGGTACTCGTCCACCAGGATGTGGCCCATGTGCTGCTGCCACTGCGCGCGCACCTCGGGGTGGTCACGCAGGAGTTTCAGCGGCAGGCCGATCAAGTCGTCGAAGTCCACGCTCTGGTAGGCGGTCAGGCGCTCCTCGTAGCGCGCCATGATGCGCGCGGTGATGCGCTCGTTGTCGTCCGCAGCCTGCGCTTCGGCCTGGGCGGCGTTCAGACCCATGTTCTTCCACAGGCTGATGGTCCACTGCCACTGGCGCGCGGTAGCGGCGTCGGTGCTGCCGCCAGCGTCCTTCAGGATGCTGGTGACATCGTCGCTGTCCAGGATGGAGAACTGGGGTTTGAGGCCCAGCACTTCACCGCTCTCGCGCAGCATGTGCACGCCCAGTGCGTGAAAGGTGCAGATGCGCACGTCCTTGGCGGGCTTGCCGATCAGGCCCTTGGCGCGCTCGCGCATCTCGGCGGCGGCCTTGTTGGTGAAGGTGATGGCGGCGATGCGCTTGGGCTCCAGCCCGGCCTGGATCAGGCGGCCGATCTTGTGCGTGATGACGCGCGTCTTGCCGGAGCCGGCGCCCGCCAGCACGAGGCAGGGGCCGTGCAGGTAGTTGACGGCATCCTGTTGCGCGAGATTGAGACCGTGGGAGGGGGAAGACGACATGCAGAAATAGGAGACGAAGCAAGGAATGATACCGAGTGGATGTCGCCGAATCTGAAGCGCCGGTAAAGCGCACGTTTCTGCTGTGACAATAGGGCCGTGCTGCAGATCCTTACCGTCACCTTTCCCTTCTTTGCCCTCGTCCTGTGTGGCTACCTTGCCGCGCGCCGGCGCATGCTGCCGCTGGAGGCGATTCCAGGGCTGAACGGCTTCGTGCTGTTCTTTGCCCTGCCCTGCATGCTGTACCGCTTCGGCGCCACCACGCCGATTGCCCAACTGCTGGACTACTCGGTCTTCATCGTCTGGCTGCTGTGCGGTCTGGTCATGGTGGCCTTCACCATCGCCATCACGCTCAATGCGCGCATCCGCTGGAACGACGCCGCGTTTGGCGCACTGGTGGCGGCGTTCCCCAATACCGGCTTCATGGGCGTGCCGCTGCTGGTGGCGCTGCTGGGGCCGCTGGCGGCCGCGCCCATCATCGTCGGCATGCTGGTGGACATGGTCATCACCACCTCGCTGTGCATTGCGCTGTCGCGCCTGGACGGTGCCGACAAGCACGGCATGTCGGTGGCGTTGAAGAAGGCGCTGCGCGGCATGCTGACCAACCCCATGCCCTGGGCCATCCTGCTGGGGGGGCTGGCGTCCTTCCTGCAGTTCGAGCTTCCGGGCATGGTCAACAAGACCGTGGGCCTGTTGGCCGATGCCGCTTCGCCCGTGGCGCTGTTCACCATTGGCGCCGTGCTGGCGCGCTCGCAGATCCTCGCGGAAGAGAGCCAGCACCCGCCCATTGCGCTGGCTGACTACGTGCCGGTGGCGGTGTTCAAGCTGCTGCTGCACCCGCTGCTGGTGCTGCTGGTCGGCATCGGCGCCATGCAACTCGGCGTGCCGCTGAGCAAGTTTGCGCTCACGGTCATTGTGCTGGCGGCCGCCTTGCCGAGTGCCAGCAATGTCTCGTTGCTGGCCGAGCGCTTCGGCGCTGACAACGGGCGTATCGCCCGCATCATCCTGGTCTCCACCGCAGTGGCGTTCCTGAGCTTCTCGGGCGCGGTGGCGCTCATGACCTGACGAGCCCCTCTCTTCGGCCTCACCGCGTTGAGGTACCGGGGCGATAGGTGTGGGCTATGCGATAGATATTGCAAATCAAATTGCCATATCAATAGCGCCTTCCTAAGATTGAGCCACTTTCAAGTCAAAGGAGTACTGTGTGATGACGACCCATCTGCAAGCCCATGTCCAGCGTCAGCCATCCTGGCTGGAATGCCTGGCCGCCTTGGCGCAAGCCAACTGAGACGTTCTGCTGGAACACACCGCATCCCAACCCCAAGGAGAGAACCATGTCTGAAGCCAAATGCCCCTTCCACGCCGCCGGCGGCGCGCGTGCCACCCACGGCGCCCAGTCGAATGCCGACTGGTGGCCGAACCAGCTGAACCTGTCCATCCTGCATCAGCACCAGCCCGCGTCCAACCCGATGGACCCGGACTTCGACTACGCCGAGGCGTTCAAGAAGCTCGACTACAAGGCCTTGAAGAAAGACTTGGCGGACCTCATGACGCAGAGTCAGGACTGGTGGCCGGCCGACTGGGGACATTACGGCGGCCTCATGATCCGCATGGCCTGGCACGCCGCCGGCACCTACCGCACGGCCGACGGCCGCGGTGGCGCCAACACCGGCAACCAGCGCTTCGCACCGCTGAACAGCTGGCCCGACAACGGCAACCTCGACAAGGCCCGCCGCCTGCTGTGGCCGATCAAGCAGAAGTACGGCAACGCCATCTCGTGGGCTGA
>JAYRLJ010000331.1:0-3633 GCA_041905305.1 Hylemonella sp.
GTTGGCTTTGCGAAAAAGGATCTACTTCGCCGCACCCGGCGCCAGCCAGAAGTACAAGCCCACGGCAATGATCAACCAGATGCAGACAATGCCGATGGCGCCGGCAATGCTGCGCAGTCTGGCGGTTGCCGATGCCAGCCAAGCTTCGGCCTTGGCGCGCGATTCTGCGAGAACATGCGCCGGCAGCAGGCGCACCGTCAGCCAGATGAGCGCGGGCAACAGGATCGCGTCATCGATCAAACCCAGCACCGGAATGAAATCCGGGATCAGGTCGATCGGGCTGAGCGCGTAGGCCAACACCAGGACCCCCATGGCCTTGGCGACCCACGGCGTGTCCGGATGGCGCCGCGCAAACCACAAGGTCATGACGTCGCGTTTGATGAGCTTGGCCCAGATGCGGAGGCGGGCGAGGGCAGGCATAGTGATCGGTTGATGGGGGTAGTTTGCCAGCCTGCCCGGCGCATCTGCGGGATTCCCCGGGAACCCCCCGCCGCAGTGCAGGCGTAGACTGATTTTGCAGCCCGGCAAGTTGTGCGCCGCACAATGGGCGAGGAGACCGCATTGCATCCCACCAACATTGCAGATCCGAACTATTTCCACAAAGTTGTCGACTGCCAATGGGCTTGCCCGGCCCACACACCCGTTCCTGAATACATCCGCCTGATCGCCCAGGGCCGCCATGACGATGCCTACATGGTCAACTGGGCGTCCAATGTGTTCCCCGGCATTCTGGGGCGCACTTGCGACCGGCCGTGCGAGCCCGCCTGCCGGCGCGGCCGGGTCGAAGAAAACAATGGCGCGCAACCTGAGCCGGTGGCCATCTGCCGGCTGAAGCGGGTGGCGGCCGACAACAAGACCAATGTGCGCTCGCGCATGCCCGTGGCCGGGGCGCGCAATGGCAAGCGCATTGCCTGCGTGGGGGCGGGGCCCGCCTCGCTGACGGTGGCGCGCGACCTGGCGCCGCTGGGCTATGACGTGACAGTGTTCGACGGCGAGGCCAAGGCGGGTGGCTTCATCCGCTCGCAGATTCCGCGCTTCCGGTTGCCCGAGTCGGTGATCGACGAAGAAACCGGCTATGTGCTCGACCTGGGCGTGACCTTTCGCAGCGGGCAGCGCATCGATTCGATGAAGGCGCTGCTGGCCGAAGGCTACGATGCGATTTTTGTGGGCTGCGGCGCACCGCGCGGCCGCGATCTGGACCTGCCGGGGCGCAAAGAGGCGGCGGCCAACATCCACATCGGCATCGACTGGTTGTCGTCCGTCTCGTTCGGGCACATCACCTCCATCGGCCGGCGGGTGCTGGTGCTCGGTGGTGGCAACACGGCCATGGACTGCTGCCGCTCGTCGCGCCGGCTGGGCGGGGCCGACGTCAAGGTGGTGGTGCGCAGCGGCTTTGACGAAATGAAGGCATCGCCCTGGGAGAAGGAAGACGCCCAGCATGAAGGCATCCCCATCCTCAACTTCCATGTGCCCAAGCGGTTCATCCACGAGAACGGCCGCCTGACCGCCATGGCCTTTGAGGTGGTGAAGGCGGTGTACGACGACAAGGGCCGCCGTTCGCTGGTGCCCACCGGCGAGCCGGAAGTGGTGCTGGCCTGTGACGATGTGTTGATTGCCGTCGGACAGGAAAACGCCTTCCCGTGGATCGAGCGCGACGCTGGGCTGGCCTTCAATCAGTGGGGGCTGCCCGAGGTCGATGAAAAGACCTTCCAGTCCAGCCTGCCGAATGTGTTTTTTGGCGGTGACGCGGCCTTTGGCCCCAAGAACATCATCACCGCCGTGGCGCACGGCCACGAGGCGGCGGTGTCGATCGACCGGCTGCTGAATGGCGAGGACGTGAAGGTGCGACCGTCGCCACTGACCAACCTGATGTCGCAGAAGATGGGCATCCATGAGTGGAGCTACGACAACGACACGTCCAACGACGCGCGCTTCAAGGTGCCATGGGCCAAGGCCGAGGTGGCGCTGGCCAGCATCAAGGTGGAGGTGGAGCTGGGCTTTGACGCGGCCACCGCGTTCAAGGAGGCGCAGCGCTGCCTGAATTGCGATGTGCAGACGGTGTTTGCGCCCAAGGCCTGCATCGAGTGCGACGCCTGTGTGGACATCTGCCCGATGGACTGCATCACCTTCACCGCCAACGGCGACGAGGCCGATGTGCGGGGGCGGCTGAAGGCACCCGCGCTGCATCCGGACCAGGCGCTGTATGTGTCGCCCGAACTCAAGACCGGCCGCGTGATGGTGAAGGACGAAGACGTCTGCCTGCACTGCGGGTTGTGTGCCGAGCGTTGCCCCACCGGCGCCTGGGACATGCAGAAGTTCCTGCTCAACACGGCCAAGGCCGGCCGCCATTGCCGCGATCAGGCATCCACCCCCTCGGCCATGGAGGTCGCAGCATGAAGCAGATTGAAGCGGTCAACGACTTTGTCATCAAGTTCGCCAACGTCAACGGCTCGGGCTCGGCCAGCGCCAACGAGCTGTTTGCCAAGGCCATCATGCGCATGGGCGTGCCGGTGTCGCCGCGCAACATCTTCCCCAGCAACATCCAGGGCCTGCCCACCTGGTACGAGGTGCGTGTCTGCGAAAAGGGCTACCTGGGCCGGCGCGGTGGCATCGACATGATGGTGGCCATGAACCCGCAAACCTGGGACGCCGATGTGGCCGAGCTGGAGCCGGGCGGCTATCTGTTCTACGACAGCACCCGGCCGCTGCCGCCGTCCAAGTTCCGCCCCGATGTGCATGTGATCGGCATGCCGCTCACCGAAATCTGCAACGCGGTGTATTCCGACCCGCGCCAGCGCCAGCTGTTCAAGAACATCGTGTACGTGGGCGCGTTGTCGGTGCTGCTGCAAATTGATGCGGAAGTGATCGAAAAGCTGTTTGGCGAACAGTACAAGGGCAAGGAGAAGCTGCTCGCCTCCAACGTGCAGGCCCTGCACCTGGGCCGCGACTTTGCGAAGGAACACCTCAAGGCGCCCATCGGCCTGCAGGTGCGCCGTGCCGATGCCGTGGGTGACCAGATTTTTGTGGATGGCAACAGTGCCGCCGCGCTGGGCTGCGTGTATGGCGGCGCCACGGTGGCGGCCTGGTACCCGATCACGCCTTCGTCGTCGGTGGCGGAAGCCTTCCAGAAGTATTGCGCCAAGTACCGGGTGGACCCGGCCACCGGGCAGAACAACTACGCCATCGTGCAGGCCGAGGACGAGATTGCTTCCATCGGCATGGTGGTGGGCGCCGGCTGGAACGGCGCGCGCGCATTCACCGCCACGTCGGGCCCGGGCGTGTCGCTGATGACCGAATTCATCGGCCTGGCCTACTTTGCCGAGATTCCGATCACCATCATCAATGTGCAGCGGGGGGGGCCGTCCACCGGCATGCCGACGCGCACCCAGCAGGCCGACATCCTTTCGTGCGCCTATGCCTCGCACGGCGACACCAAGCATGTGCTGCTGTTCCCCGAGGACCCGACCGAGTGCTTTGAGCATTCGGCCGCAGCGCTGGATCTGGCCGACCGCCTGCAGACGCCGGTGTTTGTGATGACCGACCTGGACATTGGCATGAACCAGCGCCTTTGCCGACCGTTTGCCTGGGAAGAGGGTCGCGAGTACGACCGTGGCAAGGTCATGACCGCCGAAG
>JAYRLJ010000013.1:0-23068 GCA_041905305.1 Hylemonella sp.
GTGATGAAAACCAGCATTTCTTTCTTGACGGACTTCTTGGCGCGAGACTTGAACAGATTGCCCAAGCCCGGGATGTCACCCAGCCCCGGAATCTTCGACTCCTGGTCCGCCTCTTCCATCGTGAAAATGCCGCCGATGACCACCGTGCCGCCGTTTTCGACCAAGACCTGGGTCTGGATGTGCTTGGTGTCGATCGCAAAACCGGCCGGCGTGGACTGCCCGACCGTGTCCTTGGCAATGTCCAGCTCCAAGATGATGTTGCCTTCCGGCGTGATCTGAGGCGTCACCTCGAGCTTCAGATTGGCCTTGCGAAACGCGATGGACGTCGCGCCACTCGCCGTCGCCACCTGGTAAGGCAGTTCCGTTCCCTGCTCGATCAGCGCCTTGGTCTTGTCGGCCGTGACCACGCGGGGACTGGACACCACCTTGCCCTTGTTATCGGCCTCCAAGGCCGAGATTTCCAGGTTCAGGAACCGGGCCGCCCCTTCGCTGAAGATGGAGACGGCGAAGGCTCCCGGAGAGCCCAGCGCGGCCACACCGGAAGGGAAGGCCGCAGGCAGGTTGACAAAGCTACCCGGCGCCGCACCGACAGTCGTTGCACTGTAAGTGCCGCCGAAACGGGCACCACCTGTCGTCGTGGCCGTATCGACCGTGGAAGCCGAGCCTCCCCCCAAGCGTACACCCAGCGCGCGCCCGAAGGTGTCGTCCGCCTCCACAATACGCGCCTCGATCAGCACCTGGCGCACGGCAATGTCGAGCTTGGTAATCAGGCTACGCACCTGCTCCAGCCGGCTGGAGACGTCGGTCACGAACAACTGGTTGGTACGCGGCTCCGCGATGGCACTGCCCCGGGGACTCAGCAGCCGCGAGCTTGCCAGCGCTGCTGCACCCGCACCACCGGCCTGCACCCCCCCCATGAGCTGCCGCGCCACGTCAGCGGCCTTGGCATAGTTCAACTGGAAGGACTCGGTACGGACGGGCTCCAGCCCCTCCAGCGCCACATTGGCCTCGCGCTCCAGCTTTTCCTTGGCCACGATCTCATCTTTCGGCGCGATCCACAGCACGTTACCGGCCTTGCGCATGCCCAAGCCCTTGGCCTGCAAAATGATGTCGAGCGCCTGATCCCAGGGCACGTCCTGCAAACGCAGCGTCACGGAGCCGCTCACCGAGTCGGAGGTAACGATGTTGAAATTGGTGAAGTCGGCAATCACCTGCAACAGCGAGCGCACCTCGATGTTCTGGAAATTGAGCGACAGCTTCTGGCCGTTGTAGCCCGGTCCCTGCGTCAGCTTAGAAGGATCGACCCGCTGAGGCTTGACCTCGACCACGAATTGCTCGTCACTCTGATAGGCGCTGTGCTCCCAGGCGCCCTGCGGCTCGATCACCATGCGCACCCGATCGCCGGTCTGGAAGGTCGTGACATTCTGAACTGGCGTGCCGAAGTCGGCCACGTTGAGACGCCGCTTCAACCCCTCCGGCAGGCTGGACTTCATGAATTCCACCACCAGTGTCTGGCCACGCTGCCGGATGTCCACGCCGACCTGGCTGCTGGGCAAGGACACCACCACGCGACCAGCACCGTTGATACCGCGACGGAAATCGACGTCTTTGATCGGCAGCACATCGCGGTTACGGCTTTCGGCAAATGCCGGCACGGCGGTCGCGTCCGCAGCAGGTGCCGCGACGGGGTCGAAAACGACCAGCAGGGACTTTCCTTGCAACTGGGTCTTGTAACCCGCGGCTTGCTTCAGATTGATCACCACGCGGCTGCGGTCACCCGCCTGCATGACACTCACAGAGCGCAGGTTGCCCTGATTGATCTCGACGGCAGAGCGGCCCACAGCATTCGTCACGCCCGGAAAATCCAGCGCCACCCGGGCCGGGGTCTGGATGGCAAAGCTGGTGGGCGTCGCCGTCAGGGCCTGGGACAGGTCAATACGGACCACCTCGGCACCGCCTTGCAGCGAGCCCGACACGGACTCGATCGCTGTTTGTGCCAGCGACGACACTGCCGAAAGAGCCAGTGCCAGCGCCAGCAGAACCCGCGCCCCCCCGCGCCGCACAACCCAACTTGTTTGAATGTTCATTTCAACCTCTCCTGCAACAGCAGCGTGGCGGGACGTTCAACCCACTCCCCGACCGCGTCTTGCACTATTTCACGCAGCGTGACTTCAGTTTCGGTAATCTTGGTCACACGACCATAGTTCTGCCCCAGGTAGCTGCCGGGCCGCACCTGATACAACAGGTTGTCCACCTTGACCAGTGCGACCGGGCGCCCCTCCTTGACGAGGCTACCCACCATGGTCATCGCATCCAGCGGAAACGCTTCCAGCGCCTCCTTGCGACGCGCCAATTCCGGGGCAATCAGGGCGCCGCTGGCCGCCGACTGGGTCGTCTCGCGCTTCAGCGCCCGCGCCAGTTTTTCCTTGCTGAACGGCTCGACCGCGCCCGACTGGGCATACGGCTCGGGCTTGAACTGCTTGGGCTCAGGAATGGGCGTCACACGCGGACGTGTCTGATTCTTCTGTTCCGCCATCCACTGGCGCAACTCGTCCTCGTTGGAGCCGCCGCAGCCGGCCAGCAGGGCAGCCAGTCCAAGCGCCAGAAGCGAGTAAGCCTTGGCCCTCATTTCTTGCCCCCCTTCGCGCCGCCGGCGGCCTTGCGCTGGGAGGCAATCTCGTCGGCATCGAGATAGCGGAAGGTTTTCGCCGTCGCGTCCATGGTCAGATTGCCATCGCGCCCCGGTGCAATCGTCAGATTGTTCAGGGTCACGATGCGCGACAGGTGGGCGATGTCCGAGGCAAACGCGCCGATGTCGTGGTAGCGTCCGGTGACGCGCACGGCAATCGGCAACTCGGCGTAGTAGTCCTTGACCAGCACCTGCCCCGGCCGGAACAGCTCAAACTGCAGGCTGCGCCCCAGACCCGCCTGGTTGATGTCCGACAACAGGGCATCCATCTCGGCCTTGCTCGGCAGCTGCTTCTCCAGCTGGTTCACGTACTGCAACACCTGCTCACGCTGCTTCTTCAACACATCCAGGTTGACTGCCTTGATCAGCTTGATCTTGTAGTCCTCGCGCAACTGTGCCTCCTGGGCGCGCACCGCCTGCAGTTCGTCATCGGCACCGCTGAGCCAGGCAAACCACAGGACCACCACCACCATGACGGCCACCGCCCCCATCAGGGCATAGCGGGGGATCGCCGGCCACAGCGCCGGGTTCTGCGGATCCAGATTGCGAAATTGCGCCTGAACCTGCTCCTTCAGAGCGGTCAGGTCCATCGAGGAAAGTCGGGTTGCCATGCTGGATTCCGTTACTGCTTGGCGGGCGCAGAGGTCGACGCGGCTACAGGTGCCGCCTTCTGGGCTTCGCTGGCGCGGACGAGGCGCACCCGGATGGTGAAGTTCGCGACCCGGCGCTGGTCGCGCGCCCCCACGGTCACGTTGCCCGCCACGATCTCCACCAGTTCCGGTTTGCTGAACCAAGGCGTGTTGTTCGCCAGGTTGCGCAGCAACTCGGACACGCGCTCATTGGACTGGGCCACGCCCTGCAGATTGACCAGCTGGTTCTCCTGTTTCATGCTGGTGACATAGACCCCGTCGGGCAACTGCTTGACCAGCTCGGACAGGAGGTGCACCGGCAAGTTGCGATCGGACTGCAGGTCTTCCACGGCCTGTTGCCGGGCGCGCAGAGCTGCGATTTCCTCTTCCAAGCCAGCGATTTCCTTGATCTGCCCTTCCAGCTTGCGGATTTCGCTTTGCAGGAGCATGTTCTGGCTCTGTTGCACCGAGATCTGCCCCTGGATCCAAAGGTAGATCGCGCCGGCAACTACCCCGCCGGCCAGGGCGGCCAAACCGAGCGAAAGGTTGAAGACATCCTTGCGTTTTTTGCGGGCCGCCTCGCGATGCGGTAGCAGATTGATGAGGATCACTGCAGGAACCTCCGCAAGGCCAGGCCACAGGACGTCAGGTAAGACGGTGCTTCGCGCGTCATCTTCTTCAGGCGCACACCGTCGCCGATTTCCATGCCTTCAAAGGGATTGACCAGACTGCATGGCACGCCAGCCTGCTGCGTGACGGCCTCGGTCAGCCCCGGCAGCGCGGCCGAGCCACCGGCAAGCATCACGTAGTCCACCTTGTTGTGCGGCGTGCTGGTGAAGAAGAACTGCAGCGCCCGGCTGATCTCCTGCACCATGCTCTCAACGAAGGGACGCAGCACACTGGACTCGTAGTCGTCCGGCAGTTCACCACTGCGCTTCTTGCTCTCGGCCTCCTCCAGAGAAAAGCCGTACTGGCGAACGATCAGCTGGGTCAGCTGCGCACCGCCAAAGGCCTGGTCGCGCTCGTAGAGCACCTCCTCGTCGCGGATCACCTGCATGCTGGTGGTCAACGCGCCTACCTCGAATAGCGCCACAATCGTGCCCCGCCCTTGATCCGGCAGGTTCTCGATCAAGCGTCCTGCCGCCAGACGGGAAGCGTAGGACTCCACGTCCACCACCAGGGGTTTGAGGCCGGCCGCCTCGGCCAGGCCCTGGATATCCTGGACCTTCTCACGTCGGGCTGCGGCGATCAGCACGTCCACGTCACCAGCCGAGGTGGCGCTGGGGCCGATGACACAGAAGTCGAGACTCACTTCGTCCAAGGGAAAAGGAATGTACTGATTGGCCTCGGCTTCGACCTGCAGTTCCAGCTCGACATCGCTCAAACCGCCCGGCAACACGATTTTCTTGGTGATGACAGCTGACGGCGGCAGCGCCATGGCCACGTTGCGCGTCTTGGCACCGCTTTTCTTGACCAGCCGACGCACGGCCTCGGCCACTTCGTCGAACTTCTCGATGTTGCCGTCGGTCACCCATCCGCGCTCCAACGGCTCGATCGCACAACGCTCAAGCACAATTTGCCCGGCCTTGTTCCGGCCCAACTCGACCAGCTTGACACTGGACGAGCTGACATCCAGGCCCAGCATGGGCTCCGGCTGACGACTGAAAAGCGACCCCAAAGAGATCAAGCGTATCCCCTGAAACGAGCCGGCCAGACACCGGCAAAACTTAAGAAATCACTTGAATGCTAGCAGTAAGATCGTTGACCAACAAAGGTTTTTTACCACCCAAGCCCCTGCATTCGTTGTCAAAAGTTCACGCTTTGTATGCAATTGCAACACGCATGTTCGCCCCGATCTGCGCTGAACTCACCAACCCTGAGAATGCTCGCTAGCACCTGACGCACCGGGTTCAGGCCCGATTTTTATAATGCCGACGCGCACTTAACGATTCCTTATGCCTGCCAAATCCAAATCCTCCACGCCATCCTCGGATCAAACCGGCAGGCTTACAGACACCACCTCCGCCCATTGGCTCACCCGTATCGGCCTGTGGGTCGGCGGGGTGCTCCTGGCCGGGCTGCTGTCCGTGCTCATGGCGGTAGCCATCGCCCTTGCCGTGGCTTTCCCCAACCTGCCGGACATCTCGGACCTCTCGGATTACCGGCCCAAGCTGCCGCTGCGGGTTTACTCGGCCGAAGGCCAGCTGATCGGTGAGTTCGGCGAGGAGCGCCGCAATCTCACGCCGATCAAGGACATTCCAAAGGTCATGACCGATGCTGTCCTGGCCATCGAGGACGCGCGCTTCTTCCAGCACGGCGGCGTGGACTACCTGGGCGTCATCCGCGCCGGTCTGGCTAACCTGGGGCGCGTGAAGAGCCAGGGTGCATCGACCATCACCATGCAGGTGGCGCGCAATGTCTACCTGTCCTCGGAAAAGACCTTCACACGCAAGCTCTACGAGATTCTGCTGACCTTCAAGCTGGAGCACATGCTCACCAAGGATCAGATCCTTGAGATCTACATGAACCAGATCTTCCTGGGTAACCGGGCCTATGGTTTTGCGGCAGCCTCGGAAGCCTATTTCGGCAAACCCCTGAAGGACATCACGGTGGCGGAGGCCGCCATGCTGGCTGGCCTGCCGAAGGCCCCTTCAGCCTACAACCCGATCAACAACCCCAAGCGCGCTCGGGCCCGGCAGCTCTACATCATCGAGCGCATGCTGGAAAACGGCTTCATCACCGAGGAGCAGGCCGTTGCCGCCAAGAAGCAGGAGCTCAAGGTCAAGCCGGCCCACCAGAATGGGCGCATCCACGCCGAATTCGTGGCCGAGACGGTGCGCCAGCTCATGTACGCCCAGTACGGCGACGAAACCTACACCCGCGGCCTGAACGTCTACACCACCATCCGCGCCGCCGACCAGGAGGTCGCCTACAAGGCCTTGCGGCGCGGCATCATGGACTATGAGCGACGCCAGATCTACCGCGGTCCGGAGAAGTTCGTCAACCTACCCACCAAACCCCAGGAACTGGAAGACGCGATCGACGACGCCCTGGACGACCACCCGGACAATGGCGACCTGTTGGCGGCTGTCGTGCTGGAAGCCGACCCGAAGAAGATCGTGGCAATGCGGCAGAACGGCGAGCCTGTCGAGATCACCGGTGACGGCCTGCGCCCGGCCCAGTCTGGCCTGTCCGCCAAGGCACCGCCCCATATCAAGATCCGCCGGGGCGCCATCATCCGCGTCGCCCGGACGCCGAAGAACTCCTGGGAAATCACCCAACTGCCTGAGGTCGAAGGCGCCTTCGTGGCCCTGGATCCACGCGACGGCTCGATCAAGGCCCTGGTCGGCGGCTTCGACTTCCTGAAGAACAAGTTCAACCACGTTACCCAGGCGTGGCGCCAGCCCGGCTCGGGCTTCAAGCCCTTCATCTACTCCGCCGCACTGGAAAAAGGGTTCACGCCCGCCACCGTGGTGAACGACTCCCCCTTGTTTTTTGATGCCTCGGTAACGGGCGGCCAACCCTGGGAGCCGAAGAACTACGACGGCACCTTCGAGGGTCCGATGACGCTGCGTCGTGGCCTAGCCAAGTCGAAGAACATGATCTCAATCCGGGTGCTGCAATCCGTCGGACCGCAAAATGCGCAGGAATGGATCTCCCGCTTCGGCTTCGAGGCCGACAAGCACCCGCCCTACCTGACCATGGCGCTGGGCGCCGGCTCGGTCACACCGATGCAGATGGCCACGGCCTACGCGGTTTTTGCCAACGGCGGCTACCGCGTCAACCCGTGGCTGATCACCAAAGTCACCGAACAGAAGGGTGGCAAGGTGCTGGTCGAAACCCCCGCCCCGGTGCTGGATGAATCAGTGCGCGCCATCGATGCCCGCAACGCCTTCATCATGTCCAGCCTGTTACAGGAAGTCACACGTTCGGGCACCGCCGCGCGCGCGCAGGCCACCCTGAAACGCCCGGACCTGTATGGCAAGACCGGCACCACCAATGACTCCATGGATGCTTGGTTCGCCGGCTACCAGCCGACGCTGGCGGCTGTCACGTGGATCGGCTACGACACGCCGCGCAAGCTGGGTGACCGGGAAACCGGCGGCGGCCTGAGCCTGCCAATCTGGATCAGCTTCATGGAACATGCCCTCAAAGGCGTGCCGGTCACCGAAATCACCCCGCCCGAAGGTGTGGTCAACACTGGCGGCGACTGGGCCTACGAGGAGTACGCCAAAGGCAGCGGCGTCACCAGCCTGGGGCTGGAAGACAAGCAGGCTGGCGAAGCAGGTGCCAACGTGCAGGCTCTGCCACCTGCCGATGAAAAGAAACGGATCCTGGATCTCTTCCGGAACTGATCAGGGCGCAAAGACCAAGGGGCAGCCTGCCTGCTCCGAGGCATGCGCGGACAGGTTGGCAAAAAATTCGCCGTGTCCTTTGGTGTCCATCCACTGACCACCTTCGAATTTGTAGTGGAACCCGCCAGCCCGGGCGGCCAGCCAGATCTCGTGCAAGGGTTTTTGCAGGTTGACGACGATCTGGCTGCGGTTGCGGAACACCAGCGTAACCATGCCGCCAACGCGCTGGTTGTCGATATCGGTATCGCTCTCGTCGTTGATGCGGTCGCAGCTGGCTTCAATGGCGCGCAGCACCGCTTCAGCGCGGTCGAGGAATTCGGTGTCGGTCATTACAATTTCGTGATGTTGCAAACAAGACAAATTCTAGTCAGGGGCTTAGCCCTTGCTGCCAGCGCGGGCAGCCTGACAGTTGCGCTGAGCGGCTGCGGCCAACCAGGCCCGCTCTACCTGCCGACCGAGCCCGCCGCCGCCCGCC
The DNA here is from genome assembly GCA_041905305.1 of Hylemonella sp. Classification (GTDB taxonomy): domain Bacteria; phylum Pseudomonadota; class Gammaproteobacteria; order Burkholderiales; family Burkholderiaceae_C; genus Hylemonella. The sequence continues at coordinate 8,149 of JAYRLJ010000013.1, forward strand.
GCGCCACCTTGCCTGAAACGCTGCTGCCCGGATCACGCACCGACAGCGCCGCCCCCCAACCCACTGCCCCGGCCTCGGCCCCTGCTTCCAAATGACCGCCTCCCAGCTTCCCGGCCACCCCCATATCGCCTACCGCGGCGATGCGTTGTTCATCGAGGACATCCGTCTGGACGATCTCGCCCGCCAGTTCGGTACGCCGCTGTTCGTCTACTCCAAGGCGTCCATGCTGTCAGCGCTGGCCGCCTACCAGCGCGGCTTTGCCGGCCGCAAGGCGCAGATCTGCTACGCCATGAAGGCCAACTCGTCGCTGGGGGTGTTGCAGGTCTTTGCACAGGCTGGCTGCGGCTTCGATATCGTCTCCGGCGGCGAACTGGAGCGCGTGCTGGCGGCCGGCGGCGACGCCAAGAACGTCATCTTCTCCGGCGTCGGTAAGACACGTGCCGAAATGCGCCGCGCACTGGAGGCTGGCATCGGCTGCTTCAACGTCGAAAGCGAAGCCGAGCTCGACGTGCTCAATGAGGTGGCGCAGGCCATGGGCCGACGAGCGCCGGTCAGCATCCGCGTCAACCCCAACGTCGACGCCAAGACCCACCCCTACATTTCCACCGGCCTCAAGGGCAACAAGTTCGGTATCGCGCATGAGCGCACCCTGGCCACCTACCAGCGCGCTGCCGCCCTGCCAGGCCTGCAGGTGGTGGGCATCGATTGCCACATCGGTTCGCAGATCACGCAGGAAGCCCCCTACCTCGACGCCATGGACCGCGTGCTGGACCTGGTCGATGCCATCGAGGCGGCCGGCATTCCGCTGCATCACATCGACTTCGGCGGCGGCCTGGGCATCGACTACAACGGCGACACCCCGCCGGCAGCCGATGACCTGTGGGCCAAGCTGCTGGCCAAGCTCGATGCGCGTGGCTACGGGCAGCGCCAGCTGATGATCGAGCCGGGCCGCTCGCTGGTGGGCAATGCCGGCGTCTGCCTGACCGAGGTGCTGTACCTCAAGCCGGGCGAGCAAAAGAATTTCTGCATCGTCGACGCCGCCATGAACGACCTGCCGCGCCCGGCCATGTACGAGGCCTACCACCAGATCGTGCCGCTGAACGTCCGTGCGGGCGAGGCGCCGGTATGGGACGTGGTCGGCCCGATCTGCGAAAGCGGCGACTGGCTGGGCCGGGACCGCGCGTTGAACGTGCTGCCCGGCGATCGCCTGGCGGTGTTGTCAGCGGGCGCCTATTGCATGAGCATGTCCAGCAACTACAACACTCGCGGCCGGGCTGCGGAAATCCTGGTTGAAGGTGACCGGGCCCACCTGATCCGCCGCCGCGAAACCGCTGCCGACACCTTCCAGCACGAATCCCTGCTCTGATCGCGGCCATCCCGCCTAGACGGCACAGACCGTCGTCAGCAGATGGCATCCATGCAGCCCCCACCGACGCGTCTTCGGCGACAGGTAATGGCTGTGGCTAACCATGACGGGCGGCCAGGACCCGGGCGCGCGCGGGCTCGCCCACCTGAATCATGCTTAGCCTTTATGCTGCAAGCCTTGCATTCAACTGGCCGCTGATTTGTTGAAGAGTCCTGCCCCATGCCATCACCCAAGTCCTTGTCTGGTCTGACGCCGTTCTTGAAGCCCTACCGGGGGCATCTGGCGGTGGCGGGCCTGTTTCTTTTGCTCGCTGCCGCTTCGACCCTGGCATTTCCCTGGGTCCTGCGGCAGTTGATTGACCAAGGTTTCGCCGCGGATGCACCGCCGGGACAACTGGCTCGGAATTTCCTCTATCTGTTTGGCCTGTCGGTGGCCTTGGCCATTTTTTCCGCCGGCCGCTATTTCGCAGTCAGTTGGCTGGGTGAACGCATTACGGCCGATCTGCGCAACGCAGTCTATGCCCACGTCCTGCGGCAAAGCCCCGCCTTCTTCGAGACCACGCAATCGGGCGAGGTCCTGTCCCGGCTGACCAATGACACCACCCTGGTGCAAACCGTGCTGGGCTCATCTTTCTCGATGGGCCTGCGTAACCTGCTCATGGGTGCCGGCGCCCTGATCATGCTGGTCTGGACCAACCCCTGGCTGATGCTGCAGGTCGTGATCGTGCTGATCGCCGTGATCTTGCCCAGCGTCTACCTGGGCCGGCGCGTGCGTCGTTTGTCGCGCGCCAGCCAGGACCGGGTCGCCGATTCGAGCGCCATGGCCGCCGAAGTGCTCAACGCCATATCGGTCGTGCAAAGCTACACGGCAGAACAGCGTGAAACCTCGCGCTTCATGGACGCCACGCAACGGACCCTGCGCACGGCACTCGGGCGCATCCGCGCCCGGTCGCTGCTGGTGGGCTTCATCATCATTGCATCGAGCGCCGTGCTGCTCTGGGGCTTGTACATGGGCACGCTGGCCGTCAGGGCCGGCACCAGCACGTCGGGCCAACTGGGCGAGACCGTGCTTTATGTGGTGCTCCTCGCCAGTGCCTTCGCCGTGCTCGGCGAAGTCTATGGCGACATCGCCCGGGCCGCGGGAGCAACCGAACGCCTCATGGAGTTGCTGACCACGGAATCCAACCTCAAGACAGCGTCGCAGCCGGTCACGGCAGCCTGGCCCGAGGGTGGCTCCTCCCTCTCTCTGGAAGCAGTCCGCTTTCATTACCCCTCACGACCCGAGACTTGGGTCTTGAACGAACTCAACGGGGTCATACGGCAGGGGCAAACGGTGGCGGTGGTGGGCCCCAGCGGCGCTGGCAAGACCACGTTGTTTGACCTGCTGATGCGCTTCTACGAACCGCAGTTCGGCCGCATCGTGCTCGATAGCATACCGATCAACCAGATGGCGTTGCAGGATTTACGACAGCGCATCGCGATCGTGCCCCAGGAGCCCGTGATCTTTTCCGGAACGGTCAGTGACAACATCCGCTACGGTCGTCCCGGGGCCAGCATGCAGGACGTGCAGGCGGCGGCCCGTGCGGCATATGCCGAAGAGTTCATTGCCGATTTGCCCGAAGGCTATGACACCTACTTGGGCGACCGCGGAGTTCGCCTTTCGGGAGGGCAACGGCAGCGCATCGCGATCGCGCGGGCGATACTGAAGAGCCCGCCCTTGCTGCTGCTGGACGAAGCCACCAGCGCCCTGGATGCGCAAAGCGAAAAGATGGTGCAGGCGGCCCTGGAGAAAGCCATGCTGGGGCGGACCACACTGGTCATTGCACACCGACTGGCCACCGTGCAGCGCGCCGATGTCATCTGGGTGCTCGAACGCGGACGGCTGATCGAGCAGGGCACCCACGCCGAACTGCTGGCGCAGGGTGGGCTGTATGCCAGCCTGGCGGCGCTTCAGTTCAACACCTCATACTGACTCGTCGTCAGGCGCTCCTGTGCGCGACATTGTCGCGTCTGTTCCTTAGCCTTGCGCACGTCGTGGATCTGCCTCAAGGCTGGCACGATGTGCAATAAAAAGCTAAAGCGCTGTCGGACGTCTACCTGTACACCGTGGATGATCTGGCTGACGTGGCCACTACCGGCAAGTCCCACCGCCAAGCAGCCGTATCGGATGCGTAGCTCATCATTGATTCTGGTGTGCAAAAGTTCATGGCATGGCTGGATCACCACAGCCACGTCCCCATGATCCAGCAGCTCAACGTCAAGGCCGAAAGCTGGCGGCAGGCCGAGCTGGCCCGCACCCGCAAGCAGCTGTAGAAGGGGCAGGATATCGACGCCATCCTGGAGTCAGTGACGCTGGGTCTGATGAGGAAGATTCCGAACGGCCTGTTGCGCGTGTTGAGCCAGGGAGATGCGCCCGGGCGCGACAAGGCCACGGCGGCGGCAGAGCATTTCTTTTTCAAGCCCTGAGCGGCAGGTTCGACACTGCACGGGTTTGGACGAACTGTCTTGGCAGCGCACTCTGCACGGGGATCGGCGATGGCTTGATACACATCAAGTCCGAGCTGACGATGATTTTCTATAGTCGCGCCCAAGCCTTGCTCACATGGATTCCTCTGCGGCGAGCGGGCCCTCATTGTTGAAAGGCGCCACGTGTCCATTGAGCTTTACCGGGATTCGAACCATGCCTGCCTCATGTTCACCGACCTGGTGGAAGAGGGCGGCAACGCGGTCCAGGCCAACCAGTTCCTGATTGTCGATCACGACCATGGTGCCATCATCGACCCGGGCGGCAACCTGGCGTTCAACGAGTTGTTGCTGACCTGCTCGCGTTTCTTCACGCCCCAGCACCTCTCCTACATCGTGGCCTCGCACGCAGACCCGGACATCATCGCTTCACTGGACCGCTGGCTGACCTCAACGCCAGCGCAACTCGTGATCTCGCGCGTCTGGGAGCGCTTCGTGCCGCACTTCACCAAGGCCGGCAAGACAGCGGGGCGGGTCATCGGCGTTCACGATGCGGGTGGCATCCTGCCTCTGGGCAGAAGCGCGTTGCATCTGCTGCCGGCGCATTTCATGCATGCCGAGGGAAACTTTCACTTCTACGATCCGGTGAGCAAGATTCTGTTCACGGGCGACCTCGGCGTCTCGATGATGTCGGGCAGCCAGGCACAGAAACCGGTCACCGATTTCCCAGCACATCTCCCGCTGATGGAAGGTTTCCATCGCCGCTACATGGTCTCCAACAAGGTACTGCGCCTATGGGCAGCCATGGCCCGTACGCTGGACATCTCGCTGCTCGTCCCGCAGCATGGCGCCCCGCTGGCTGGACCAGCTATCCCGGCGTTTTTCGACTGGATCGAAAACCTGGCCTGCGGCATCGACCTGTTCGACGAGCGCAACTACCAGCTACCCAAGTCGCTGATCGACCCCGGGGCCACGAACAGCCGTCCGGCTGCGCTGGCCTGACCACGCACGCCTCACCCGCCAACCCAGTAGGACCGCGATGACCCCGGCATAGACATAGACCTCGGCAAAGTTGTTCTTGCCGGCGCGCATCCAGAAGAAGTGCAGCACAGCCAGCACGGCCACCCCATAAACCAGCCGGTGCAGGGCCTGCCAGCGAGGCCCGCGCAGCCAGCGGATGGCGCGGTTCGACGAGGTCATCGCCAGCGGCGTCAACAGCAAGAGGGCCGTGAAGCCGACCAGAATGAAGGGGCGCTTGGCGATGTCGCGCACGATGTCACCCAGCTCAAGACCCATATCGAACCACGCGTAGCACAGCAAGTGCAGCAGCGCATAGAAATAGACATAGAGCCCCAGCATGCGCCGCAAACGCGCGAGCCCTGGCAGCCCGAACAACACCCGCAGCGGTGTCACGGCAAGCACGGCGCATAACAGCCGCAGAGTCCAGTCGCCGGTCGAACGGATCAGGGCTTCGGCTGGATTGGCGCCCAGTTGGTCGAAGGTCGCGCTGTAGACCAGCCACCCGGCGGGCAAGAGGCATATCAGGAAGACCAAGGGCTTCGCTGCGCGACTCAAGAAAGCACGTTGGAAAGCCTCGCGCAGCACGGCATCTGCTCAGTAGTACTTCTTCAGGTCCATGCCGGCGTAGAGCTGCCCCACCTGGGATTCATAGCCGTTGAACATCAGCGTCTTGCGCTTCTTGCTGAACAGGCCGTCTTCGCCGATGCGACGCTCGGTTGCCTGGCTCCAGCGCGGGTGGTCCACCAAAGGATTGACATTCGAATAGAAGCCATATTCCTGGGGCGCCGCCCGATTCCAGGCGGTGGCAGGCTGCGTGTCGGTGAAGCGAATCTTCACCAAGCTCTTGCCACTCTTGAAGCCGTACTTCCAGGGCACCACCAGGCGCAGCGGTGCCCCGTTCTGCTTGGGCAGCACTTCACCATACATGCCAAAGGCCAGCATCGTCAGTGGATGCATGGCTTCGTCCAGGCGCAAGCCCTCGACATAGGGCCAGTCCAGCACCCGGGTGCCGACATAGGGCATGGTCTTGTGGTCGGCCAGGGTCACGAACTCCACGTACTTGGCGCTGCCGAGCGGTTCGACGCGGCGGATCAGTTCGGCCAAGGAGTAGCCGACCCAGGGGATCACCATCGACCAGCCTTCGACACAGCGCAGGCGGTAGATGCGCTCCTCCTGGGGGCTCAGCTTGAGCAGGTCTTCCAGCGTGTAGTTCGCGGGTTTCTTCACCAACCCCTCAATCGCCACCGTCCAGGGGGTCGTCTTGAGCGTGTGGGCGTTGCGGGCCGGGTCGCTCTTGTCCAAGCCGAATTCGTAAAAATTGTTGTAGCCAGTGGCGTCCTTGTAGTCGGTAATCTTCTCCACCGTCGTGGCGCCACTCACCGTGGATTTGGCACCCGCCAAAACAGCCAGCTTGCCCGGTCGCCCTGCACCGGTCTGGGCAAAGGCATCGCGCATCGCCCAGGAGGCCAGCGCAGCCCCTGCTACGCCACCGGCCATGCGCCGGATCAGATCGCGTCGCTGCAGGTACACCCCTTGCGGGGTGATCTCGCTGGCATGCGGATGGAGGAAACCGTTATCGTTCGTCTTGATCAGCATGATGTCGTCCTTGTTGCAACATGAGTCGTAGGACGGCCATCAACCTCACAAAGTTCCTACAGGGCCCCGTAACTGTGTAAACCGCTGAGGAACATGTTGACGCCGATGAAGGCAAAGGTGGTCACCCCCAGGCCGGCCAGCGCCCACCAGGAGGCCACGGTGCCACGCAGGCCCTTCATCAGTCGCATGTGCAGCCAGGCCGCGTAGTTGAGCCAGACGATCAACGCCCAGGTTTCCTTCGGATCCCAGCTCCAGTAGCCGCCCCAGGCCTCGGCCGCCCACAAGGCGCCGAGCACCGTGGCGATGGTGAAAAAGGCAAAACCGACGGCGATGGACTTGTACATCACGTCGTCCAGCACCTCCGTGGCGGGCAGCCGCGCGGCAATGCGCTTGCGCCCCAGCAGAATGCCGCCGACGATCGCCGCCGCGATGATGAAATAGACCAGCCAGTAGCTGCCGCCGGCAGCCGTTGAACTCTGACGGAAGGCCACGGGCACGAAGCACAGCACGATGCCGAACAACCAGAGCGGCGCCAGCTTGTGCCAGCGCGTCTCGGTCGCCTGGCTCTTGATCAGGTAGGCGAAGGCCACCATGGCCGCCAGGGCAAAGGTGCCATAGCCGATGAAGTTGGCCGGCACGTGCAGCTTCATCCACCAGCTCTTGAGCGCCGGCACCAGCGGCTGGATTTCATGCGCCTCACGCACCACGGTGTACCAGAGCAGGAAACCCACCGCCGCACTGACCACCAGCATGACAAAGGCGCCCATGGTGCGTGTCTTGTACTGCTCCTCGAAGTAGAGGTAGAACACCGCTGTCATCCAGCAGAACAGCACGAACACCTCGTACAGGTTGCTGACCGGGATGTGGCCGATGTCGGGACCGAGCAGATAGCTTTCGTACCAGCGCACCATGGTGCCGATCAACGCCATCGTCACGGCCACCCAGGCCAGGCGCGAACCGATCAGCTCCATGGTGTCACCTTGCGCCTTGCTGAACATGCCGATCCAGTAGAACAGCGTGCTCATGAAGAAGATCACGCTCATCCAGAGGATGGCCGACTGGCTGGAAAGGAAATACTTGAGCCAGAACACGCTGTCAGCACGCGCCAGTGTTGCCCCGTCCGTCCCCTGGTAGGAGGCAATGCCAAGCAGGGCAAAGGCCGCCACCACGAGCATCAGGACACGCAGCGGACGCCAGAACCAGCCCAGCGTCACGGCCGACGGGATGGACAGCAGCAGGATGCCCTTTTCATAGACATCCATGGCATGGTTGTAGCTGACAAAGGCGTACAGGCCGCCCGCCACCACGATGGCCGCAAACAGCCAGTCGAACAGATTGCGTTTGGCGAAGTAGCCTTCGTTCAGCGTCAGCGTGGTTGTTGCACCATTCATCTCTCACTCCTTGGCGGCGATCAGTTTCTCGCGCAGCTGGGTAAATTCACGATCTCCATCGAGCGTCTTGCGGTTGGTCGACAAGGCCATGGTGGCATGGGTCGCGTCCGCCTCGCCGGCCCGCGGTGCCAGCCAGACCCACAGGCGGCGCTCACGCACATACAGCATGGCAAAGACGCCGATGATCAGTAGCGCGCACCCGAGGTAGACGATGGTCTTGCCTGGCGCGCGGGCCACCTGGAAGACGCTGGCCTGCACCTGGGTGAAATCCGCCAACTGCAGGGTCATGGGTGCTGGGTAGTAATAGGCATCGCTCAGAGCCAGCACGGCTTGCGTCATGAACGCCTGCGAGGCATCGTCGGTTGGCAGTGGTTTGAGGCCAGCACGCTCGCGGGCCAACTGGGTCAACTCGAACAGCGTGCCATTCAGCAGTCGGATCAGCATCTCGCCCGCACGACCGCGCTCACTCTCCGGAACATTGTTTTCCATGAAATCGGCTACAGCCTGCAGGCCGCCCGGCGCTTGGCTGCCCTTGACCGGCTCCGCCCCGGCGAAAAGCGCCAACGCGCGCGCGGCGGAGGCTGCAAGCTGCGGCAACAGGTCGGGACGTGCAGCATCCACTACTTTTCTGGCGTAGCGCTGCACGGCCTGCTCACGCAGGGCAGAATCCGCCAGAGCTGCACGGAGGCGGAAGAACTCGTCACTGGAACCCTGGGCGTCGGCCGGCACGCGCAGGTAGCGGAACGGCTCGGTCGGCGTTTCACGCATGCCGAACAGGAACACCGGCACGCCGTCGCCCAAGTCCATCGGCAGCATGTAGTTGTGGAATTCGCGCGCCTGCCCCGCCGCATCGCGCAGCTTGTATGTGATGCTAGGGCCAACGTTGCGCTGCGTTTTCTTGGCGTCCGCCTTGTTGGCCGCGCCCAAGCGCGCATCCAGTGCCTGACGCAGGTCGACCTTGCGCACATCGACGCCAGAGGGGCCGTTGCCGGCGAAGTTCTCCACGTTGATGACACGCAGGCCGGTGTACTCCAGCGTGAGCTTCTCGCTGCCGTTGGTGAGCTGCGCCGCGCTGCCAATCACCCCCTCGATCTGGAACGGCTTGGTAGCCGCGTTCATGGGCTGGGCCTTGAGCCGAACGGTAGAGCCACCGTCGTCGAAGCTGGACTGGTAGATCTCGATGCCCTTGTAGCTGGCGGGGTGGTTGACCTCGACGCGGGCCTCCTTCTTCTCGCCCGTAGCCTTGTCGTGGATCACGATCTCGCTGGCGAACAGCTTGGGCATGCCGGTCGAATAGTGCTCGACGATGAACTTCTTGAGTTCGATGGCAAACGGCAGCTCCTGCAGCAGGATGCCGTCGGACTGATTCAGGATGGCCGTACTCGACTGCGTACCCTCAGCCACCAGCAAGTTGCCGCGAAAGGTCGGGTTACGCTCGCTCAGACGATGCTCAGGTTTGACATCGGCGATCAGGCCGCCGCCACTGTAAGGCGTCTTGCCGCCGAACCACATCTGGGCGCGCACGATCAGGTCGCCGTCGAGCAGCCCACCCAGACACACCAGCACAATGGCGCTGTGGGCCGCGATGTAGCCGATCTTGTTGGCCGCGCCCGCCTTGGCTGCCACCATCCAGCCAGCCCCGGCCGGCGTCTCGCGCTGCTGCAGCTTCACCTTCCAGCCGCTGCCCGCCAGCATCTGTCCGATGCGCTGCGCGGCCCCCTGCGGCGACTCGGCCAGTGTGGCGTCGGCTTTGTGGTGAAAGGCCTGCAGACTCTGCTCGCGGATGTTCTCCTTGTAGACCTTGAGGTCGGCCAGGATCTTGGGCGTATTGCGCGCAATGCACAGCGTGGTGCTGGTCACCAGAAACGCCAGGATGAGCAGGAACCACCAAGCACTGTAGACAGCGTACAGATCGAGCCTGCCGAACACCTCGGCCCAGAACGGACCGAACTGGTTGATGTAATTGTTCAGCGGTTCATGCTGCTTGAGCACCGTGCCGATGACCGAGGCGATGCAGATCACCGTCAGCAGCGAAATGGCAAAACGCATCGACGACAGCAGTTCCACCGCCGCGCGCAAGACGCCGGAGGTGGACTTGAGTTCGAGACCCTGGGTAGAAACTGTCATGTCGTGCCGAGCCGCAATAAAAAAGGCAGGTCTTCAGTGAAAGACCCGCCTAGGCATGGAGTGAGAAAAAGCTGTCGGGTTCCGTCAGCGGGTTCGAATCCGACATTCTCCCCCAAACATTACCGGCAACTTATGAAATCCGGTACTTAACCCGTCAGCGTACCGGTGTATTCGATCAGCGCAGGCCCGCGATGTAGTCAGCGACCGCCTTGATTTCACGGTCGTTCATCTTGGCCGCCACTTGCGCCATCTGGACGCTGTTCTTGCGCGGGCCGTCGCGGAAAGCCTTGAGCTGCGCATCGGTGTAGTCGGCATGCTGACCACTCAGGCGCGGGTACTGGGCCGGGATGCCGGCGCCATTCGGGCTGTGGCACCCGGCACAGGCAGCAATCTGGCGGTCTGCAATGCCGCCGCGGTAGATGCGCTCACCCAAGGCCACGAGATCCTTGTCCTTGGCAAAGCCGGGCTTGGCCTTCTGTGCCGCCAGCCAGGCAGCGATGTTCTTCATGTCCTCGTCGCTCAGGGTCCCTGCGAAGCCAGCCATGACCGCACTGGCGCGCTTGCCCGACTTGAACTCCTGCAGCTGCTTGACCAGATACTCCGGATGCTGTGCGGCCAGCTTGGGATTGGCCGGCACACCGGAGTTGCCATCAGCGCCGTGGCACGAAGCACAGACCGCCGTGTACTTGGCCTCGCCCTTGGCCAAATCCGGCTTGGCCGGTGCCTTGGCCTCTTGTGCCGCGAAGGAGATAGCAGGCGCTGCCAGTGCGGCAGCCATCAACAGGGGAGCAAGCAACTTCATGGTGATCTTGGTTAGTTGGAGCAAAACGGCCTGATTCTACAATGCAGTGCCGGGCCCTCCACTACGCTTCATGACCTCCCCCATTAAAACTTCCGCCACGTCGCGCCCTGCCGTCCAGCCCAGCGCCGCCGACAAGGCACGGACCACCCAGGCGCTGGGCTGGCTGCACACCGCCCGCTTCCTGACCACCGCCCCCGAACTGCCGTTCCTGCCAGCGCTCGATGTGCCGGAAATCGCCTTCGTCGGCCGCTCCAACGCCGGCAAGTCCACCTGCATCAATACGCTGACGCAGCAGAAGCAGCTGGCCTTTGCCTCCAAGAAGCCGGGGCGCACGCAGCACATCAACCTGTTCGCTTTGGGCAAACAGGGCATCACCGACGCCGTGCTGGCCGACCTGCCAGGCTATGGCTATGCCGCGGTGCCCAAGCAGGACAAGATTCGCTGGCAGCAGGTCATGGCCAACTACCTGGTGACGCGCGAGAACCTCAAGGCCATCGTGCTGCTGTGCGACCCACGCCACGGCATGACCGAACTCGATGAAATCCTATTGGAGGTGATCCGGCCACGCGTGGAGGAAGGCCTGAAGTTCCTCGTCATCCTGACCAAGGCCGACAAACTCACCCGCAGCGAAGCGGCCAAGGTGCTGTCCATCACCAAGCTGCAGGCCGGCGGCGGCGAGGTACGGTTGTTCTCGGCCACCAAGCGCACCGGGCTCGAGGACGTTGCCTGTCTTCTGTGGGACTGGGCGCACGAAGGTGCGGGCCTAGCATCTGTGCAGGAAATGCCTGCACAGAATCCATGATCGACACCTGGCTCCAAGCACTGCCGCATGGCATCACCCTGAGCTGCCGCGCCGCCGGTGAGCGCGGCAGGCCCATACTGTTGTTCCTGCACGGCTTTCCTGAAGCGGCCTTCGTCTGGGATGGTCTGCTGGAACACTTTGCCCGGCCGGAACACGGCGGCTACCGCTGCGTGGCACCCAATCTGCGCGGCTACGAGCGCTCCAGCGCACCGGCGGATGTGTCGGCTTACCGCGCCAAGCACCTGGTGCAGGACATCGCGGCGCTGATCGCCATCGAATCGCCCACTGCGCCGCTGGCCTGCCTGGTGGCCCACGACTGGGGTGGCGCGGTGGCCTGGAATCTGGCCAACCAGCAGCCGCAGCTGATGCACCGACTGGCCATCATCAATTCGCCGCATCCGGGCACCTTCCTGCGCGAGCTCAAGAGCAACCCCAAGCAGCAGGCTGCCAGCGCCTACATGAACTTTCTCATCCGCCCGGATGCAGAGGCCCTGCTGGCCGAAGACGACTACCGCCGCCTGTGGGACTTGTTCCTCAATATCGGAGCCGGAAAACGCGCTGACGGCAGCGGCCACGGCTGGCTGACCGAGGACGTGCAAACACTGTACCGCGCCATCTGGGACCAGGGCCTGACCGGCAGCCTGAACTACTACCGCGCCTCGCCATTGCGCCCGCCGCGGCCGGATGACCCGGCCGTCGCCGGCATCGAACTGCCGCACGAGATGCTCACCATCGATCTACCGACGCTGGTGCTCTGGGGACTGGGCGACACGGCCCTGCCGCCGGAGCTGATCGACGGGCTGGATGTCTACGTCCCGCACCTCACACTGCAGACCATCCCCGACGCCACCCACTGGATCGTGCACGAACAGCCGGCACGGGTCGCAGAAGCACTGCAGCGCTTTTTGCTATCAAAAGAGTAGCTATCAGCGCTTATCCGTTCTGACCGAAAGGCCGATTTAGCTCAATAAACGGCCGGCTCACCGGCAGGCCGGTCCTTGAAGCGTTTGTGCACCCAGTAGTACTGCGCCGGCATGGTGTCGATGTAGTCCTGCAGGCGCCGGTTCATCAGGGCGGTGTCGGCCACGGCATCGTCGGTCGGGAAACCGGCCCAGGCCGGTAGCACCTCGACGGTGTAGCCGGTGGTCGTCATGCGGGTCAGCACCGGCACCACCTTGGCCCGCCCCAGCCGGGAGAAGCGCGACAGCGACGGCACGGTGGCCGCCGGCACGCCATAGAAGGGTACGAACACCGACTCTTCGGGGCCGAAGTTCATGTCCGGCAGCAGGTACAGCGGTTCGCCCTCGCGCAGGGCCGCCACGATGGCCTTCACGCCGTCGATGCGACCGAACAACCGCCCCTGGCCAAAGCGCCGGCGACCCGCCAGCACCCAGGCATCCACCACCTGGTTGGCCTGGTTGGTGTAGATGGTGGTGAAACGGCGCGGCAACTGCTGCGTCAGCGCTGTCCAACCGGCATCCAGCCCCATGAAGTGCGGCGCGAACAGTACCGTCGGATCGTTGCCCTGCAACTCGGCCACGGCGCCCGTCAGCAGCAGCCGACGGCGCACCACCTCAGGTCGGCCATGCCAGAGCCAGCTGCGGTCGAACCAGGCCTGGGCGAAGTGGATGAAGACCCGCTGCGTCAAATGTAGACGCTCGCTTTCGCTCAACTGCGGGAAACACAGACGTAGATTGGTCTGCACGACGCGACGACGCGGCTGGACCAGGGCATACAACAGCCAGCCAAACGCCCAGCCGAATGCCCGCAACCACGACAGTGGCACCCAGGCCAGCAGGCGCATGAACAGCACCCCGGCGTGACTGAAGACAGTTCCCAACATCAATTCACTCTTCCCGCGGCTGTTTGTAGCGTGCATAGCCCCACAGGTACTGCTGCGGACATTGGGCGATCAGCTGCTCCATGGCGCGGTTGATCACCGTCGCCGCTTCGTGCAGGTCGGCCGGCAAGGACTGTCCGAGTGGCTGGACATGGATGCGGTAGCCACGCCCCCACGGCAGGCGCTCGCCCCAGGCCACCAGGATCGTCGCGCCCGTCTGCTGCGCCAGCCGGGCTGACAGCGTCATGGTGTAAGCCGGCCGACCGAAGAACGGCACCCACACCCCCTGCCTCTGCGGCGGCACCTGGTCTGGCAGCAAACCGACCGACTGCCCCTGACGCAGCGCCTTGATCATCTGCTTCACACCGGCCAAGGTGGTTGGCACCGCCTGCAGCCCCGGCCGATTGCGGGCGCGCGCCACCAGTTCGCGCAGCCAAGGCTTGCGCGGCGTACGGAACAGCACGGTCATCGGCTGCCGCGCGCCAAAGCGCTGGGCATAAGCCTGTGCCGTGATTTCGAAGCAGCCCAGGTGCGGCGTCAGGAACACGATGCCGCGCCCCTGCGCCAGCGCCGCCTCGATGTGCTCGGCCCCGGCCCACAGCAACGGTACGGGACGCCCCAGCCACAGGCGCGGCGTCTCGGCCACCAGACAGCCGGCCTGACCCACCGCCGCCCGCCATTGCGCCGCGCTACGGCCGGCCAGGCGCGCGTTGACAAGGAAGCGCTGCCGGTAGACCGACGACAGCCCGAACACCAACCAGCCCAGCAGCCAACCCACACCATGCAACAGCCACAAAGGCAGGCGGGCCAAAAAACGAAACAGAAGGGTCATGAGTCGGATAAAATGCAGGTGTCGCTGAGTTACAGAACTACTTGCAGGGCGACACGCACAGCCTGCCTCCCGAAGGATGCTGATTGTGCCGTCAATATTGACGTATCTGCTAAAGCGTTCGCCGAAGCTCGCAGCCCAGGCAACGCGCCTGAAACAACTGTGGAGTTTATTCAATGGCGAACGATTACCTCTTTACCTCCGAGTCCGTCTCCGAAGGCCATCCCGACAAGGTGGCCGACCAGATTTCGGATGCCATCCTCGACGCGATCTTCCAGCAGGACCCGCGCAGCCGTGTGGCCGCAGAGACGCTGACCAACACCGGTCTGGTGGTGCTGGCCGGCGAGATCACCACCAACGCGCACGTCGACTACATCCAGGTCGCACGCGACACCATCAAGCGCATCGGCTACGACAACACCGAGTACGGCATCGACTACAAGGGTTGCGCCGTGCTGGTGGCCTACGACAAGCAGTCGAACGACATCGCCCAAGGCGTGGACCACGCCTCCGACGACCACCTGAACACCGGCGCCGGCGACCAGGGCCTGATGTTCGGCTACGCCTGCGACGAGACGCCCGAGCTGATGCCGGCACCGATCTACTACGCGCACCGTCTGGTCGAGCGCCAGGCCCAGCTGCGCCGCGATGGCCGCCTGCCCTTCCTGCGCCCGGATGCCAAGAG
>JAYRLJ010000332.1:0-3602 GCA_041905305.1 Hylemonella sp.
GCTTCTCGAATGCCCGAGGGACTCCGAGACCAGGCGCCGCGCCGCCAGGTCGACGGCTACATCCGCGCGCTCGGCAGTCGCCACCGGCGGCGCCACGCCCGTCTCGGCCTCGTAGCGCTCGGCCGCATAGCCATGCCGCAGGCCATGCGCCGTCACGCCGAGCATGGCCTTGGTCAGGCCGAACAGCTCCATCACGTAGCGCTGGTGCCGGATGGCCCGGACGAGCTGGTATCGCGGGTCGCTGAGGCTGTCGTTCTCGCCAGGCGCCACGCGGCGGGCGTGTTCGATCGCGACCAGCTGGCTCGGCGTCACCACCGGCACGTATCGCAGCCGGCCGCCCTTGGTGCCGCGCCGCAGTTGCAGGTATTCCGCCGTGCCGGCAGCCGCCTTGCCGGCCTGGGCCGCGGTCACGATGTCCTGGTTCGGGCGGAACATCACCGCTTCCTTGCAACGCAGGCCGAACTCCTTCATCAACTCGATCTGCACGGCCACACGCTCGTCGAAGTTGGCAACGGCCGCGATCACCTCCTCCGGCACCACGCCGTTGTCGTCCCATGCCTTGCTGTGCTTCGTCACATAGCTGCGGCGATACAGGGTCTCGTCGCTGATGTAGGCGCTGATCGGCAGCACCAGGCCAGGCTTGCCGATCCAGCCAGCGAAGGTGCGCAGGTAGCTGTGCGCCTTCTGGATGGCCGAGGGCCCGAGCTGGCCGGCCCCGGCGCGCCGTTCCATGTCTGCGAACAGGAATCGCACATGCCGGTCGCCGAGCGAGCGCGGGTCGGGCTTGAAGCTCTTGATGTCGTTGTGCTCCAGGTAGTGGAAGGCGCGGTAGATGTACTGCCGTCGGTCTTCCATGGTGTCGTGGGAGACACCCTTGTCCTTGACGGCGTGGCGGAAGTTGTTCTGGACGAACAGCGCGTTCAGGACGAAGCCTCGCCTGCTGATCTGAATCGGCAGGGTGCGCAGGTTGACGGTTCGAGGGTCGAGGTCACGCATGGCGGTTCTCCGTGCTTGCCGCTGGCGAGGCCAGTGGGCAGGTAAGTCCTGCGGCACCGTCCCGCCGGTGCCAGGCGCATTCAGGGTTCGCGCTTGCCGCCATGGGCATGGGCGCAGGCCAGTCGTAAAAGTGATCGCCCAAACACGGCGTCTGGCGCCGTGGCAGCCCGCTCGAGGCGGGGCGCAGGGGAATGGCCACGTTGGTGGCCACGCTGCGCAGCAGGTGCATGGGCGTCACCCATGCTGAAGCGCTCGGGGCGCTTCAGGGCTTCACGATCTGCCGCATGGCCTGAGTGCGCCAGTGCCACCTGGCGCGCCATGCGTGCGTGCACACCGGCGAACCCGATCGTGTCGGTGTTCGTCGGCGCCTTGAAGGCGCGCACGCAGCAGTCGTTGGGGAGTCTTCCAGCAGGCATCGCGTGCCCGCTGCAGTTGCGCGATCAGGGTCGCGCACATCAAGCCGCTTGGCTCGGGGGCCAGGGGCTTGCAGGTCGGCAAAGACCAAGGTCGCTGCCGCCATCGTCATCGGCCGTCGGGTTGACAGGCCGGGGATCAGAGCCCGAAGGCTCGTGCACCCGAAGGTGCTCTGGAGGGCTTGCCATTCGCGCTCGATGCGCCCGGTGGGCCAGCTGCCCGGTGCCAAAGGCGATGCAAGCATGCGCGAAGGTCGCCGCCCTTGCAAGCGCGAAAAGTGCCGTTACGGCGCCAATACCTGCGTGAGGACTGCAACCGCCTAGGGTTGACGGATGGATTCCATACCTCTCTCTCCGAAGCCTGATCGTGCCGGACTTGCTGGTCGGGTTGCAGACTCACCGGAAACAGACCTGAGGGCCGAAACAAGCGATCGGACGGCCGTTTCGCTCGGGCTGCAGCCCCACTTCGCCGAAGCAAATCGTGCCGCTGAACGTGGCCCCGGGAATCGACGGCCGATTTCCGGGGGGACTTCGACCCGCCTTTCGCGGTAGACGTGTTCTGCCGCCTTGGCAACAGTAGAGCCATGTCGGCGCCACTGCTGTTGGAGGTCCCATGGGTAGCACAGTCAGGGCCATCGATCTCGGCTTCGGCCACACGAAGTTCACCACCGTCAACGCGAGCGGCGAGCTCCGATACGCCAGCTTTCCTTCGCTGGCCCTGGCCAGCGTCGACCCGCACACCGCACGCCCGCTGCTGGCGCCGCGGCGGACGGTGTCGGTGCGGGTGGGCCCGTTTTTCTACGAGGTGGGGCCGGATGTGTTGTCGGTCGGCGCGCGCAGCAAACCCATCCTGTCGGTCGAGGGCTACACGCAATCCGCCGACTACAAGGCCTTGATGCTCGGCGCACTGAACTACATGCAGGCCGACGAGATCGACGTGCTGGTGGTGGGCCTGCCGGTCTCGGAGTTCACCGCGCGCAAATCGGCGCTGGAACGCCTGTGCTTGGGTGAGCACGATGTGGGCAAGGGTCGCAAGGTGAAGGTGCACAAGGCGCTGGTGGTGGCGCAGCCGCAAGGTGCGCTGGTGGCCTATGCCGAAGAGCACGGGCTGCTGGACCAGATCGGCCAGCAGGAAAACCTGATCATCGACTGCGGCACGCGCACACTGGACTGGCTGACGGCTCGTGGCCTGCGCCTGGTGGCCAACCGCAGCTACTCGGCGCAGTACGGTGTGCACGATGTGGTGTCGGCGATCTGCGAGGCCATCTCGCGAGAGATCGGCGAGCGCTACGACGAACCGCACACCGTGGACGAGGCCCTGCGCACCGGCAGGAGCCTGACGACCTACGGCAAGGCACGCGAGATCCAGCGCTACATGCCTATCGCCGAGCGCATTGCCGTCGAAGGCATCCAGGCCTTGACCAATTCCATTGGCGGCAAGTACCGCTTCGCCAACATCGTTCTCAGTGGCGGCGGCGCACATCTCTTCCGCAAGGCGCTGCGGGACGCGTTCAAGAAGCAGCCTGTATTGGAACTGGCCGATCCTTTCTACGCCAACGTGCGCGGCTTCCAGCGTGCCGGCGTCGACCGATTGCGCGCCCAGGCCCCCACCGATGCCAGCCAAGGAGCACACCATGAAGCGCAGTGAGGGTGACGACGAGGCGCCGGTCCCACAGGGCACTGGCCGCGACGAGCCGATGCTGGAGTTCTACGCGCAGGTCGGCGCCTGGCAGCACGGCCCGCTGTACGAAGACCTGGCGAGGCTGCCGAAGGGCCGCCGCCGCGCCGAACGCTTCCGCACGCTGGCATACCTCGGGGTCCTGGTCGAACAGGAAAGGCGAGGTGGAGAGGCCAAGCATGGCGCACTGCGCAGGCCGGCATCGCCACCGGCCAGCCCGTCGGCCGGCGGCATCTTCGATGACCCGCTACCGGAGTAGTCGAAGTTGCAAGCCTTGCCCGCGGCCGACCCCATGGGACTTTCAGGTGAACCTTCACCTGGGAGTCCCCATGTACGTCCTGGAAACGCTGACCGGTCGTGTCATCGAGGCCCGCCGCTACCTCAACCGCATCCCCGGCCTGCGCGACGACGACCCGTCGCGCGAGCGCTGGGAGCTGTGGCTGGCCGACGCCAGCAACCACGAGCACAAGATCGTCGTCTACAGCCGGTGCATGCCGGCACGCGCGGGCCACGCC
>JAYRLJ010000333.1:0-3600 GCA_041905305.1 Hylemonella sp.
CGCGGCCGCCGGCATCCCGGTCGGCAAAGCGCTGCTGCACCTGCTGCAGCACGCGCTGGTGCGCGCCGATGGGCTGCCCCACGACCAGCGCACGTGCGTCCTCCAGGGTCTGACGGATCTTCTCGCCCCCAGGCACCTCGCCCACGCCAGTGTGGCCGGCGCTGTCGCGCAGGATCAGCAGGTTGCGGGTGAAAAACGGCGCATGGGCACCGCTCAGGTTGAGCAGCATGCCGTCGCGACCGGCAACGGGGATGACCTGCAGTTCGGTGACGAGGGGCGTCGTGGCGTTGGGCATGGACAGACGAGTGGGCATCGAAACCGGGGAAACCGCCCCGGAACGGGATGGGCAGGTCAGTTGACCAGGATCACGGGGCGCCGCCTTACTGGGGACCCAGCTTGCGGATCAGCGCCGCCAGCTCATCCATCTCGGCCGGTTTGAGGTCGGTCAGCGGTGCACGCACCGGGCCGGCGTCATGCCCGACCAGCTTGGCGCCCGCCTTGACGATACTCACCGCATAGCCCTGCCCCTTGTTGCGGATCTTCAGGTAGGGCATGAAGAACTCGCGCAGCAGCCGATGCTGGGTGGCCATGTCGTCCCGCGCCACCGCGTGGTAGAAGTCCAGCGCCGTCTTCGGGATGAAGTTGAACACGGCGGAGGAGTACACCGGCGTGCCAAGTGCCTTGTAGGCCGCGGCATAGACCTCGGCCGTGGGCAGGCCGCCCAGGTAGGCAAAGCGGTCCCCCATGTGCATGTAGATCGACGACATGAGCTCGATGTCGCCGATGCCGTCCTTGAAGCCGATCAGGTTGGGACAACGCTCGGCCAGAATTGCCAGCGATTCAGGCGTGAGCCTGCAGACATTGCGGTTGTAGACGATGACGCCGAACTTCACGCTCTTGCAGACCTGCTCCACATGGGCGATCAACCCCTCCTGACCGGCTTCGGTCAGGTAGTGCGGCAGCAGCAGGATGCCGTGGGCGCCGGCACGCTCGGCCTCCTGCGCACACTGGATGGCAAAGCGCGTCGGCCCACCAGCGCCGGCAATGATGGGCACCTTGCCGCGGCAGGTGTCGACTGCGGTCCGGATGATCCGCGGGTACTCCTCGGCCGTGAGCGAGAAAAACTCACCGGTCCCCCCAGCCGCGAACAACGCGCTCGCACCATAGGGCGCCAGCCACTCCAGGCGTGCGGCATAGCCCTTGGCGTTGAAATTGCCCTCCGCATCAAAGTCCGTCAGCGGAAAGGACAGCAGGCCGCTGGACATGATGGATTTGAGTTCTTGCGGGTTCATGGGACTCCTGACGTTGCAACCAAAAAGACAAGAAACCGGTAGCGGTATTCATGCGATGTTGTCAGTCATCATACAACATAATCAAGACTCGTCAACCACTTTGGCCGCGCAAACGCGGACGGAACTGGTTTACTTAGCCTCGGCGCCGCCGGACAGCAAGGCCGCGCGACGGCGGCGCTCCCGGCTGTTGGCCAAGTGGGTGCGCATGGCCGCGCGAGCCGCCTCGGGATCCTGGTTCGCGATGGCGTCGTAGATGTTCTCGTGCTCGGCGTTGGCACGCTGCAGGTAGCTGCGCTGCGCGTCGCCCGCCGTCGGCCCGGGCGCCAGCCGGGCGCGCGGAATGATCATGGCCCCCAAGGTACCCATGAGTTCGGCAAAGTGGGGATTCTGGGTAGCGCGCGCCACTTCGAGATGGAACTGAAAATCGGGGCCGACCGCGTCACGCCCCTCGGCCAGGGCAGCCGAGAAGGCATCCAGCGCCGAGCGCATCTCGGCCAGATTGCGCTCGGTGCGGCGCATGGCCGCCAGGGCCGCCGCCTCGGTCTCCATGCCGATGCGCAACTCCA
The DNA here is from genome assembly GCA_041905305.1 of Hylemonella sp. Taxonomy (GTDB): domain Bacteria; phylum Pseudomonadota; class Gammaproteobacteria; order Burkholderiales; family Burkholderiaceae_C; genus Hylemonella. The sequence continues at coordinate 1,859 of JAYRLJ010000333.1, forward strand.
GCACGGCGATCACATCGTGCAGGGTGGCGAGCTGCTCCGGCGCAATGCGGAAGGCCGCACTGTCGCCCAACCCCACGGCGAAGGTGCCGATGCCATGGCGCGTTTCCACCAGCCCGGCGGCCTGCAGCTTGGAAAGGGCCTCACGCACCACGGTCCGGCTGACGCCGAACTCTTCCATGATGGCCGCTTCGGTCGGCAACTTGTCGCCGGTGGCGATGCGGCCGTCACGGATGCGGTCACCCAGCGACTCCACGAGTTCGAGCGCCAGCGTGCGCGGACGGCGGCGGATAGGAGAGGAAGGCAGGACGCTCACTAGGGATTACCCCAATCTCTTTGGCATTGACAAGCCATACACATCAAGTGAAGATAGTTGTATGACAACTGACGACGAAAATCAAGTCGTCCCAACACTTTAGCCGATCTGTCACACCCAGTCTTCACAAATCCATGCCGACCGCTCACCCGACCCCCCTGCGTTTCTCTCGCCTGCTGCTGACCGGTGCGGCCGGCGGCCTGGGGCGTGAACTGCGCCACCGCCTCAAGGCCTACTGTGCAGTGCTGCGTGTCTCGGACATCGCCGAACTGGGCCCGGCGGCTCCGGGCGAGGAGCTGATGCCGGCGGCGCTGGAGGACAAGGCCGCCGTGGACGCGCTGCTGCAGGACGTCGACGCGGTGGTGCACCTGGGTGGGGTGTCGGTGGAGAAATCCTTCGAGACCATCCTGCCCGCCAACATCGTCGGCACCTACCATGTGTACGAAGCAGCCCGCCGGCATGGCGTCCAGCGCATTGTCTTTGCCAGCTCCAACCATGTCACCGGTTTCTACCGTCAGGACGAGGTGATCGACACCCGCGCGCCGATGCGCCCGGATGGCTACTACGGCCTGTCCAAGGCCTTCGGCGAGAACCTGGCCCAGTTCTACTGGGATCGCTATGGCATCGAGACAGTGTCGTTGCGCATCGGCTCCTCCTTCCCCGAGCCCAGGGATCGCCGCATGCTGGCCACCTGGATGAGCTACGACGACCTGGAGCGACTCGTCATGGCCTCGCTCACCGCGCCGGTGGTCGGGCACAGCGTGATCTACGGCATGAGCGACAACACCACCGTCTGGTGGGACAACACCCCGGCGCGCCACATCGGTTACCGCCCGCAGGACAGTTCCGAGCGCTTCCGCGCAGCCGTGGAAGCCCGCCAACCGCAGATCGACCTCCAGGATCCGGCCGCAGTCCACCAGGGCGGCGGCTTCGTCAAGCAAGGTCCGTTCGAGCCATAACCCTTTCTGTCCACATCAACTACTCAGGAGACAAGACCATGACTGCACGCCGCTCACTCATCACCCTGGCGCTGGCCGCATTACTGCCGCTGGCCGCCCAAGCCCAGATCGTTCTCAAGGCCAGCGATACCCATCCTGCCGGCTACCCGACCGTCGTCGCCGTCGAGATGATGGGCAAGAAGCTGGAGGCCGCGACCAATGGCCGCATCAAGCTGCAGATGTTCCCCGGCGCCGTGCTCGGCCAGGAGAAGGAAGCTGTCGAGCAGACGCAACTGGGCGCCATCCAGATCGCGCGCATCTCGCTGGGCGTGGTCGGCCCCGTCGTGCCTGAGGTCAACGTCTTCAACATGCCTTTCGTCTTCCGCGACATCAACCACATGCGCCGGGTGATCGACGGTGCGGTGGGCGACGAGTTGCTGGCCAAGGTGACCGCCAGCCCGGCCAAGCTGGTGGCCCTCGGCTGGATGGAC
>JAYRLJ010000014.1:0-12980 GCA_041905305.1 Hylemonella sp.
GCTGATGGCAAACAGCGTCAGCAGGTGCGTCTGGAAAAACAGCTGCCCGGCCAGGCACAGCATGCCACCCGAGAGGGTGACCATGAGCAGATACAGCCGGGACCAGAACACCGGATCGCGGCCGGCCTGGGGCTGCTGCTTGAAGCGCTGCAGCAGCAGCCAGCGCACAAAGATCAGCAGCGCGGCGCCAGCCAGCCAGCCCAGCAGCAGGTCCGGACGGACGCCATCCGTCCACAGCATCGCCACCAGCGCACAGGAGGCCCCGAAGCTGCTCGCCAGAACGAACGGCAACTGGTCATGCAGCAACTCGACCCGCTCACGCAGGATCGCCAACGCCATCAGCGATTCCGATTCCGCATCGGTCTCTCGCGTGTTTCTGGCGGGCGCAGTATTGCTCATCTTGTGTTATCGGCCTTGAATGAAAAAAGCTTAGCACGGCCGACGCCACCCAACAGTTTTTCCCGAAACGGCCGAAAACACGAGAAGGTGCGGTCGACCCGGGGTGGGTCGACCGTGTTTGGGCATGGCCCGTCAACGAGGATCACCCGACGCAGGAACTGCCATGGGGCTGAGTGTCAACACCAACGTCGCTGCATTGACCGTGCACCGCCATCTGGCGGGCACGAGTGCGACGCTGGCCACCTCCCTGCAACGGCTGTCCACCGGGATGCGCATCAACAGCGCACGCGACGACGCCGCAGGCCTGGCCATCACCGAGCGCATGACGGCGCAGGTACGTGGCAACAACATGGCGGCGCGCAACGCCAACGACGGCATTTCCTACCTGCAGACGGCCGAGGGGGCACTCGCGAGCATTGGCGACAACCTGATGCGCATGCGCGATCTGGCCGTGCAGGCCGGCAACTCCATGATGTCCGACGCCGACCGCCAGGCCCTGCAGGCCGAGGTGGCGCAGCTCAAACAGGAGGTCGATCGCATCTCCGCCAGCGCCAAGTTCAACGGCGAGTTCATCTTCGACCAGTCGCGCAGCAGCGTGGTTGGCAACCTGGAACAGTTGGCCGTGCTCGACGGCCTGCAGAACGGCGGCGGGCTGGCAGACGCCGAACGCCTGATCAGCGAGCAGTACGGCATCAAGGCCGACGGCGCGCAGATGAATATCGAGATCACCACCTTCACCGATGGGGCCGGCAGCACCGCGGCACGGGTGGCATCCTCGGCCGTGGCCTCCGGCAAGGCATCCAACATCACGATGCAGGTCGACATGGCCGACTTTGTGCCGCCCAACCTGCCCAACGGCGGCAGCGCCCCGTTCTACAACGACCGCATCATCGCGCACGAAATGGTGCACGCCGTGATGGCGCGCAGCGCCAGCTGGGGCGAAGTGCGCAGCGACGCAAACAACCTCTGGTTCATCGAAGGCGCCGCGGAGTTCATCCATGGCGCCGAGGAACGCGTGCAGGCCGACGGGGTGGCCGCGACACTGGCCGACAACATCAGTGCGTGGGGCGGCGCCAGCGTGGACTACTCCTCGGCCTATGTCGCCATGCGCTACCTGCACGAGCAGATCCAGGCCGCCGGTGGCGCCGGCGTGCAGGACATGCTGCAGTACCTGCACAACAACGCCGGCAAAACGCTCAACGATGCCTTTGCCAACGCCACCCATGGCGCCTATGCCAGCCAGGCCGCTTTCTTGGCCGACTACAACGCCAACAAGGCCGCCTTTGTCGCCACCTTCGACTTCACGAACAAGGACACCGGTGCCATTGGCGGCTTCGACGTCGATGGGGGCGCGGTGAAAACGGCCGAAAACATCATCCCGGACTACGGCTCCGGGCGGGGCGGCGACGTCACCGACGGCTTCACCGAGGTGTTTGAAACCATCGCCGCAGGGGCCGGCAATGGCCGCTTCCTGAGCATGCAGGTCGGCGGCAATGCCGGCGACTCGCTGACCGTGAGCGCCGGTAGCACCAACCTAGGGGCACTGGGCCTGGAAGCCATCGACATCTCGACCAGTGCCGGCACCTCGATGGCGGCGCTGGACCGAGCGCTGGAATATGTGTTCCGCCAACGCGCGCGCGTCGGCGCCCAGATGTCGCGGCTGGAGAACGTGGTCGGCACGCTAGACATCAGCAACGAAAGCCTGTCCGCCAGCCGCGGGCGCATGCAGGATGCCAACTTTGCCGCCGAGGCGGCCCAGCGCTCGCGCACCGAGATCCTGCAGCAGGCAGGCACCGCCATGATGGCGCAGGCCAACTCCGTGCCGCAGCTGGTGCTGGCCCTGCTGAAGTTCTGAACCCGGCGCCTTACAGCGTCAGGATGGTGCAGCCGGTGGTCTTGCGTGCTTCCAGGTCGCGGTGCGCCTGCTGCACCTGCTCCAACGGGTAGCGCTGGTCGATCTGGATCTGCACCTGGCCGCTGCTGACCATGGCAAACAGGTCGTCGGCCATGGCCTGCGTGCGCTCGCGTGTGGCGATGTGGGTGAACAGCGTCGGGCGCGACACATAGAGCGAACCCTTGGCCGCCAGCAGGTTGATGTCCAGCGGCTCGACCTTGCCCGAGGCATTGCCGAAATTGGCCGCCAGACCGAAGGGGCGCAGGCAGTCGAGCGACTTCATGAAGGTGTCCTTGCCCACCGAGTCATAGACCACCTTCACCCCCTGGCCACCGGTGATCTCCTTCACCCGCGCCACGAAGTCTTCCTTGGCGTAGTTGATCACGTGCGCCGCGCCATTGGCTTTTGCCAGGGCGCATTTCTCGTCCGAGCCAGCGGTGCCGATGAGCTGCAAGCCCATGGCGCGCGCCCACTGGCAGGCAATCAGGCCCACACCACCCGCAGCAGCGTGGAACAGGATGGGATCGCCGGCCTGCAGCCCGCCCTGCGGCTGGGTGCTGCGCAGCAGGTACTGCACCGTCAGACCCTTGAGCATCATGGCTGCGCCGGTCTCGAAGGAAATGGCGTCCGGCAGCTTGCAGACACACTTGGCCGGCATCACGCGCAGCTCGCAGTAGGCCCCCGGCGGCTGGCTGGCGTAGGCAGCACGGTCGCCCACCTTCAGGTGGGTCACGCCCTCGCCGACCGCCTCGACGATGCCCGCGGCCTCCATGCCCAGCTGCAGCGGCAGCGGCAGCTGGTACAGGCCGGAGCGCTGGTAGGTGTCGATGTAATTGAGGCCGACGGCCTTGTGGCGGATGCGGATCTCGCCGGGGCCGGGCTCGCCCACCATCACGTCGACGATCTTGAGTTGCTCGGGGCCGCCGTTCTGGTCGATGCGCACGGCACGGGAAGGAATCTGGGTCATGGTTGTCTCCTGCAATGAAAAAATTCTAAGGCGGGTGCAGCATGCCACAGTGTCAAAACACCCGTGACCGGCACCGACAAAACGACTTGCTACAGTGCGGGACCATGCACGCCCGCCTCTCCCCCACCACCATCCTGCTCCTGACCATCCCGCCCCTGATGTGGGCCGGTAACGCCGTCGTCGGACGCCTGGTCAGCCCGCTGGTGCCGCCGATGACGCTCAACCTGCTGCGCTGGCTGCTGGCCTTCGTGCTGCTGCTACCGCTGGCCGGTGCGGTGCTGCGTCCGGGGAGCGGCCTGTGGCCGCACTGGCGGCGTTTTGCCCTGCTGGGCTTGCTCAGCATCGGCGCGTACAACGCGCTGCAGTACCTGGCGCTGCACACCTCGACACCAATCAACGTCACGCTGGTGGCCTCCAGCATGCCGGTCTGGATGCTGCTGTTCGGCCGCCTGTTCTTCGGCGCCCGCATCTCGCGCCGCCAGCTGCTGGGTGCCGCGCTCTCCATGAGCGGCGTGCTGCTGGTGCTCAGCCGCGGACATCCCGAATCACTGCTGCAGGTGCGCCTGGTGCCGGGCGACCTCTATGTGCTGCTGGCCGCCATGGCCTGGGCCTGGTACAGCTGGATGCTGACGCGACCAGGCAAGGAGCCTGCCGACATCCGCGGCGACTGGTCCGCCTTCCTCATGGCGCAGATCACACTTGGCCTGGTGTCGTCGGCCCTGTTCGCGGCCGGCGAGTGGGCGCTCACCGAAGCGCGCATCCTGTGGAGCTGGCCGCTGGCGGGCGCACTGCTGTTCATCGCGCTCGGTCCGGCGCTGCTGGCCTACCGCTGCTGGGGTGCCGGGGTGCAACGCGCCGGCCCCTCGGTGGCCGGCTTCTTCTCCAACCTCACGCCCCTGTTTGCCGCCGTGATGTCATCGGCCCTGCTGGGTGAGCTGCCGCAGGTCTACCACGGGGCAGCGTTTGCGCTGATCGTGGGCGGCATCGTGGTATCGTCGCGGCGTTGAATCCCGTCGCCGTCTTTCAGGAACCCGCCATGAAATCCGTGTCCCTCAAGCCCCTGCTGTTGTCCGCCCTGATCGCGCTTGCTGGTTGCGCCACCACGTCGGGCGGCAGTGACAGCGGCGGAGCCGGCACCATGAACGACCTGATCACCAGTGCCCACCTGCCGGCGGGCGCCAAGATCAACCACGGCCAGTCGCTCATCATGGGCTCGGGCGACAACTGGGTCGGCCGCGTAGTGCTGGAGCTGGACCAGAACCCGAACGCCGCTTACACCTTCTTCCTGGAGCAGTACCCGCCGCAGGGCTGGACACTGGTGAGCGCGGTGCGCGGCAAGACCAGCCTGCTGGTCTTCACCAAGCCCGATCGCAGTGCCACGGTGGAACTGACCGAAGGCGGCATGCTGGGCGGCTCGCAGGCGGTGCTCACCGTCACGCCCAAGAGCACCCTGCCCGCCACGCCGGCACCAGCCGGCAGCGCCCCGCTGCGGCGCTGAACCTCGGGTCCGCATGCGCGGACCCGCCCTGCCTCAGAAGGTGCCCGGGAAGGCGCCACCATCGGCCAGCACGTTCTGGCCGTTGATGTAGCCACCGTGCTGGCTGCACAGGAAGGCGCAGATGGCGCCGAACTCCTCGGACGTACCGAAGCGCTGCGCCGGAATCGTCTGGCGGCGCGCATCCGCCACCTCCTCGATCGATTTACCGGTTTTCTGCGACGCTCCCACCATGGTGGCCTTCAGGCGGTCGGTGTCGAAGGCGCCAGGCAGCAGGTTGTTGATGGTCACGCCGCGCGCCGCGATCTTGGGGTTGCGCGCCACGCCGGCCACGAAGCCGGTCAGGCCGCTACGCGCGCCGTTCGATAGGCCCAGGATGTCGATCGGCGCCTTCACTGCACTGGAGGTGATGTTGACGATGCGGCCAAAGCCGCGCGCGGCCATGCCATCCACCGTGGCCTTGATGAGTTCGATGGGCGTGAGCATGTTGGCGTCCACCGCCTTGATCCAGGCGTCGCGATCCCAGTCGCGGAAGTCGCCGGGCGGCGGACCGCCTGCATTGGTGACCACGATGTCGAAGTCCTTGCGCTGCGCGAAGATGGCTTCACGTCCGGCCACCGTGGTGATGTCCACCGGCACGGCGACCACCTGCGCCCCATGGTTCGACGTCGCTGCCTCGGTCTGGAGCTGTTGCGCCGCCTTCTGCAGCGCCTCGGCACCGCGCGCCACGATCACCACGTTGACGCCTTCACGCACCAGCGCCTGCGCGCAACCAAAACCCAAGCCCTTGCTGGCGCCACCGACCAGTGCCCACTTGCCTGCAATTCCGAGATCCATGCTGTTTTCCTTTGATTGATGTAGCTGCCGAAGGGCAGAAATGATACGGGCGGAGACGTATCCCTGCCCACCGTCGCGTTTCAGTCCACCGCCACCGTCGGCTGGCGGACCGAACGACTGAAGACATAGATGCCGGCCAGCACCAGCGCAGTACCCGCCGCGATCCACAGGGTAAACGGCTCATCCAGCAGCCAGACACCCATCAGGATGGTCGACATCGGACCGACCATGCCGACCTGCGCCGTCATGCCGGCGCCGATGCGCTCGATCGCCATCATCACCAGCAGCACCGGCACCGCGGTGCAGGCGGTGGCGTTGAGCAGCGAGAGCCAGATCACCTCCGGCACCACCTGCGCAGCGGACAGCGGACGCAACAGGACGAACTGGCCGATGCACAGCAGGCAGGCCACGCTGGTGGCCAGCCCCACCAGCCGCAGCGAACCCAGCCGCCGCACCAGTTCGCCGCTGTAGCTCAGGTAGAGCGCATAGCTCACCGCACTGCCGAACACCAGCAGCGAACCCCAGGCCACCCCCGGGCCGGCCAGCGACACCTCACGCCCGAACACCAGCAGCACGCCGGCATAGCTGATGCCCATGCCCCAGCGCTGCGCCAGCGTGATGTGCCGGCCATAGAGGAAGAGGCCCAGCAACAGCACCAGCGTGGGGTTGAGGTAGAGGATGAGTCGCTCCAGCGAGGCAGAGACATAAGCCAAGCCAGCGAAGTCGAGGAAGCTGGCCAGGTAGTAGCCGCTGAAGCCCAGGCCCAGCACGCCCAGCCAGTCACGTCGCGTCAGCGGTGGCTGGCCACGGCTGGACCACCAGGCCATGCCGGCGAACAGCGGCAGCGCGAACAGCATGCGGTACATGATGAGCGTCACTGCGTCGACGCCATGGCGGTAGGCCAGCTTGACGATGATCGCCTTGCCGCTGAAGGCGATGGCGCCCACCATCGCGAAGAGCAGGCCAGTTGCTATGTTTTTAGGAGCTGTCGACGCTTGATCCACGAGACTGAGAAACAGGTTTGACAGAGAACACCCGGGCGTGCGGTCAGAAGCCCGCCGCCAGGCCGTCGCGCCGGGCGTCGCTGGCGGCGATGTAGCCCTCCACCTTGGGGTCGCCGGCGCGCCAGATGAACTGGCCAGCACCGAAGTCCTGGTAGGAGTCATTGATCACTTCCATGCGGTGGCCGCGCTCAGCCAGCCCCTGCACCGTGGCCTTGTCCATGCCGGCCTCGACGTTGATCTCCAGCCCGGCGTTGTAGCGCCAGCGCGGCGCGTCGCAGGCGGCCTGTGGGTTCTGGCCATAGTCCAGCATGCGCACCAGCGTCTGCATGTGGCCCTGCGGCTGCATGTTGGCGCCCATGACGCCGTAGCTCATGACCGGCTGGCCATCCTTGGTGAGGAAGGCCGGGATGATGGTATGGAAGGGTCGCTTGCCGGGTGCCACCACATTGGCCGGGTTCAGGCCACGGCCATTCACCGCGAAGGCATGGCCACGGTTCTGCAGGCTGATGCCGTAGGTCGGTTCCACGCAACCGGAGCCGAAGCCCATGTAGTTGCTCTGGATGAAACTGATCATCATGCCGTTCTCGTCGGCGGCCGTCAGGTAGATGGTGCCGCCCTTGACCGGGTTGCCGGCCTGGAAGTCCTGGGCCTTCTTCATGTCGATCAGCTTGGCACGCGACGCCAGGTACGCATCGTCCAGCATCTGCTCGGCCGTCACTTCCATGGACGACGGCTCGGCCACATAGCGGTAGACGTCGGCAAAGGCCAGCTTCATGGCCTCGATCTGCAGGTGCTGCGAGTCAACGCTGTCCACCGGCAGGCTGGCCAGGTCGAACTTGTCGAGAATGCCCAGCGCAATCAGCGCGGCGATACCCTGACCATTGGGCGGAATCTCGTGCAACGTGTAACCGCGGTAGTTCTTGCCGATCGGCTTCACCCACTCCGGCTGGTAGGCCGCAAAATCGCTGGCCTTGAGGCTGCCGCCATGCTGGGCAGAAAACTTTTCGATTGCTTGTGCGATCTCGCCGCCGTAATAGGCCTGACCTTTGGTTTCGGCAATGGCGCGCAGGCCGCGGGCCGCGGCCTTGAACTGGAACAGCTCACCCACCTTCGGTGCACGCCCCCAGGGCAGGAAGCTCTGCGCGAAACCGGGCAAGCCCTGCAGCTCGGCCGTGGCCGCGGCCCACTTCTGCTGCACCACCACCGGCAGCAGGTAGCCGCGCTCAGCGATCTCGATCGCCGGCTCCAGCAGGTCGGCAAACGGCAGCTTGCCGAAGCGCTCGCTCAGGGCAACCCAGCTCGCCACGGCGCCCGGCACGGTGACCGAGTCGACACCACGCTTCGGTGGCGTGGCCACATCCTGGCCGTACTTGCGCTGGAAATATTCCGGCGTCCAGCTTTGCGGCGCGCGGCCGGAGGCATTGAGGCCATGCAGCTCCTTGCCGTCCCACAGGATGGCAAAGGCATCGCTGCCCAGGCCGTTGCTGACCGGCTCGGTGATGGTGATGGCCGCCGCCGCCGCGATGGCCGCGTCCACCGCATTGCCGCCTTTTTGCAGCATGCGCAGACCGGCCTGCGCCGCCAGCGGATGCGAGGTGGACACGACATTGCGCGCAAACACAGGCAGGCGCGTGACGGTGTAGGGATTGCTGTAATTGAAATTCATGGGTTCAGTGCTCCATTGGTTTGCACGCGATGCCACCACATTGGCGATCCAACCGGGGAACGCCGTGGAACCGGCTCCGCCGGGCCACTGGCGTTGTCCCCCTCAGGGGGAAGGCGCCCGCAAGGGCGACACAGGGGGCATCCCTAGTCCGCAGTAATTTTGCGTTCCGTGATGATCTTCTTCCACTTGGCATGGTCGGCCTTCACCATGGCAGCAAACGCCTGCGGCGTGCCACCGGTGGTTTCGGCGCCGAGGCGGGCAAAACGCTCCTTGACCTCGGGCTCGGCCAAGGCGGCGTTGATGGCCTGGTTGACCTTGGCCGTGATATCGGCGGGCAAGCCCTTGGGGCCATAGACGCCGAACCAGGTCACCGACTCATAGCCCGGCAGCACGCTAGACACCGGCGGCAGTCCGGGCGCCAACGCCGACGGCTTGAGACTGGTCACCGCCAGCGCGCGCAGCTTGCCGTCCTTCACATGGGGCATGCCCGACACCAGCGAGTCGATCAGCAGGTCGAGCTTGCCACTGATGAGGTCGGGAATCGACAGGCCGGTGCCGCGGTAGGGAATGTGTACGAGGAAGGTGCCCGACTCGGTCTTGAAGTACTCGGTGGTCAGGTGCACGATGGTGCCGTTGCCGCTGGAGGCGTAGTTCAGGCGCCCCGGGTTCTTGCGCGCGTAGTCAATGAACTCCGGCAGCGTCTTGGCCGGCGAACTGTTGGGTACCAGCAGGATGTTGGGTGAACTCGCCACATAGGCAATCGGCGTGAAGTCGGCCTCGGCGTTGTAAGGGATACGTGGGTTGATGGCCGGGCCGATGCTGTGCGTGCTGGACGTCGTCAGCAGCAGCGTGTAGCCGTCCGGCGACGACTTGGCGGCTGCCAGCGCACCGATGGTGCCGCCAGCCCCTGGTTTGTTCTCGACGACGATGGACTGGCCGATCTTTTTGCCCAGTTCCTGCGACAGCGCACGCGACAGGATGTCCGTCGCCCCCCCGGCAGGGAAAGGCACCACGAGATGGATCGGCTTGGACGGGTAGCTTTGCGCCGCCACCGTACCGGCCAGAATCAGGCTGGCCAGCAGCCCGCCAACGACAGATGTCAACTTCATCGCTTCTCTCCTTGCTTGAAAGACGGCCCTGACAAGAACGGCACCCGAAGGTGCCGTTCGCATGGTCGTGAGATTAACCGATCAATCCTCGACGAAGGCTTCCTCGCGTTTGGACTTCACCGCCGGCAACAGCACGATGACCAGCAGCGCCGCCGCCGCGGCCAGCAGGCCGGCCGACAGCGGGCGCGTCACCAGCACGCTCCAGTCGCCGCGCGACAGCAGCAGCGCACGACGCAGGTTCTCTTCCATCATCGGCCCCAGGATGAAGCCCAGCAGCAGCGGCGCCGGCTCGACGCCGAGCTTGATGAAACCATAGCCGATGACACCGAACAGCGCCACCATCCAGATGTCCCAGGTGTTGTTGTTGGTCGAGTACACGCCGATCGCGCAGAACAGCACGATGGCCGGGAACAGCCAGCGGTACGGCACGGTCAGCAGCTTGATCCAGATGCCGATCAGCGGCAGGTTCAGCACGATCAGCATCAGGTTGCCGATCCACATGGAAGCGATCAGGCCCCAGAACAGGTCCGGGTTGCTGGTCATCACCTGCGGGCCGGGCTGGATGTTGTGGATGGTCATGGCACCCACCATCAGCGCCATCACGGCGTTGGGAGGAATGCCCAGCGTCAGCAGCGGGATGAAGGAGGTCTGCGAACCGGCGTTGTTGGCCGACTCGGGTGCCGCCACGCCGCGGATGTTGCCCTTGCCGAACGGCACTTCACCCGGCTTGAGCTTGGTCTTCTTCTCGATCGTGTAGGCCGCAAAGGCCGACAGCAGTGCACCGCCGCCGGGCAGGATGCCCAGCGCCGCACCCAGCGCGGTACCGCGCAGCACGGCGGGCGTCATGCGCTTGAAGTCTTCCTTCGTCGGATACAGGTGCTTCACCTGACCGGTGAACACCTCGCGGTCCTCTTCCGGCTGCGCCAGGTTGTGGATGATCTCGCCGTAACCGAACACGCCCATGGCAATCACGATGAAGCCGATGCCGTCGGTCAGCTCGGGAATGTCGAACGAGAAGCGCGCCACACCGGAGTTCACGTCGGTACCCACCAGGCCCAGCAGCAGGCCCAGCACGATCATGGCCACCGCCTTGAGCAGGGAGCCCGAGGCCAGCACCACGGCACCGATCAGACCCAGCACCATGAGCGAAAAGTACTCGGCCGGGCCGAACTTGAAGGCCACCTCGGTCAACGGGCCGGCAAAGGCGGCCAGGATCAGGGTACCAACGCAACCGGCGAAGAAGGAACCGAGGCCGGCGGCCGCCAGCGCAGGGCCCGCACGGCCTTGGCGTGCCATCTGGTAGCCGTCGATCACGGTCACCACCGAAGACGATTCGCCCGGCAGGTTGACCAGGATGGCGGTGGTGGAGCCACCGTACTGGGCGCCGTAATAGATGCCGGCCAGCATGATGAGCGCGGCCACCGGCGGCAGCGCGTAGGTGGCGGGCAGCAGCATGGCGATGGTGGCGATCGGGCCGACGCCCGGCAGCACGCCAATCAGGGTCCCCAACAGCACGCCGATGAAGGCGTACAGCAGATTGGTGAAGGTGAAAGCGACGCCGAAGCCGAGCGCGAGGTTGTCAAAGAGTTCCATGTTGTTGTTCTCCTCAGCCCGTGATGAATGCCGGCCAGACCGGGAACTGCAGGTTCAGCAGCTTGACGAAGGCGCCGTAGCTCAGGAGCGCCAGGATGGTGGCCAGGATCAGCACCTCCTTGAGCTTGAAGGTTTCGCCGGCCAGGCTGGCCACGATGGTCAGCACATAGATGGCCACCACGATGCCCATGGGCGGCAGGCCGATGCTGGGCAGTCCGCCGAGCATGATGCCGAACAGGATGTTGGAGCCGATGATGAAGAGCAGCGGCTTCCAGGCCATCTTGCCGATCTTGTCGCCATCTTCGGTTTCCACCACCAGGGCCTTGAACATGATCATGCCGCCCAGCAGGGCCAGCAGGATACCCAGCATGAGCGGGAAGTAGCCCGGCCCCATGCGCGCGCCGGTACCGACGTTGTAGGTGGACGCGCCCCAGGCAAAGGCCACGCCAACGACCGTGAACATCAGCCCGGAGAAAAAGTCTTTCTGACTTTTGATTTTCACAAACAGTCTCCTATGGAACTTGGGTCAAACCCAAGGATTCTGCTACGGAAAGCAGCCAAAACCGGATGTGGATTCCACCTACGGCAGGGCGAGCGGACAGTCATGTCCCAGGGTTAACCCTAGGAAAATCGAGCCCTTGCACCGCGCCAGTGCACTCAGACCAGCGGCGGTGTGGCGCTCAATACCTCGTCCAGTACCGTGAGCCCTTCGGCCACGCGCAGCGCGCCCGCCAGCCGCAGCGGCCGCATGCCGTCGGCAATGGCCTGCCGGCGCAGCGCGTCGATGTTGGGCTCGTGACTCACCCTCTCCTTGAAGGCTTCGCTCACCACCAGCAGTTCGTATAAACCCATGCGCCCCAGGAAGCCGGTCATGCGACAGTCCACGCAGCCCACCGCCTTGTAGGGCTGGTAGCTGCCGCTGAGCTGCCAGGGTTTGACCACCTCGGCCAGCGCCTCACGCGAGGCGGCCTCGTCACGCGCCTTGCACTGCGGGCACAGCGTGCGCACCAGCCGCTGCGCCAGCACGCCCAGCACGGTGGCGTTGATCAGGTAAGGCGGAATGCCCAGCTCCATCAGACGCGTGATGGCCGAGGGCGCGTCGTTGGTGTGCAGGGTGGAGAACACCAGGTGGCCGGTGAGCGCGGCCTGCACTGCCATCTCGGCCGTTTCCAGGTCGCGGATCTCGCCCACCATGATGATGTCCGGATCCTGTCGCATCAACGCGCGCAGGCCTTCGGCGAAACCGAAGTCCAGCTGCGGTTGCACCTGGGTCTGGTTGAAGGACGGCTCGATCATCTCGATCGGGTCTTCCACCGTGCTGACGTTCACCTCTTCGGTGGCCACGCGCTTGAGCGTGGAGTACAGCGTGGTGGTCTTGCCCGAACCCGTGGGGCCGGTCACCAGGATGATGCCGTGCGGACGCGCCACCAGTGCCTCCCAGCGCTGCGCGTCATGCGGCGTGAAGCCCAGCTCATCGAGGTTCTTCACCGTGGTGTCGGGGTCGAAGATGCGCATCACCATCTTCTCGCCAAAGGCTGTGGGCAGGGTGGAGATGCGCATCTCCCCCGCGACCCCCCGCCCGATGCGAGGCGTGATTCGGCCCACCTCCCGCCCGCGCTACCCCCACAACACCATGCGCCCCAGCAGCTTGATACGCGCCGTCATGGCGTTGAGCACGCCCATGGGCATCTGGTAGACCGGGTGCAGCACGCCGTCAATGCGGAAGCGGATCACGCCCTGCTCACGCCGCGGCTCCAGGTGGATGTCGCTGGCGCGCTGGTCGAAGGCGTACTGCCACAGCCAGTCCACCACCTGCACCACGCCCTGGTCGTTGGCATCAAGCTGCTTGTTGCTCCGGCCCAGCTCCACCAGCTGCTCGAAGCTGGCGCCGCCGGCACCGCCGCCGGCCTTCTGCGCCGCCCGCACCGACTTGGCCAGTGCAAAGAACTCGGCGGTGTAGCGGTGGATGTCCTGCGGATTGGCCAGCACGCGGCGTACCGTGCGCCGGCTCTGCCG